>WRDA01000155.1 GCA_009783675.1 Symbiobacteriaceae bacterium
CTGACGCCAGTCAGAGCGTTGGATGGATCGTATAAAGTAGAAATGGAATCGGAAACATATGTGGTTTTCCGTTTTGTGGAAGGAACCGTACCCGGCATTGAAGGCATGTCGCAGGAGCAAACAATTGAACTGGCTGAGATACTGGCTTTGCTCCACGAGAGCACTGTAGAGTCTACAGATAAATATCCCGGACTTAACGAGGACATATCTCTGCCGTTTTGCCTTCGGTTACAGGAATATCTTCAGCAACCGCATCCGGGAGCAACAGAGCTCAGTGATGTCGTTCTTCCCCATACCCAAACTCTGCAGCAGGCCATTGAAACCGCGTTGTTGCTTAGAGACCGCCATCGCACCGACTGCGATAAGCTCGTTTTCTGCCACGGTGATGCTCATGGAAATAATGTTATCCAGAGCGATAGGCTGGTGTTAGTCGACTGGGAGGATTTACGCCTGGCTCCTGTGGAAGCCGATCTGTTTATCTATGCCTGGCATCCCTTTGGGAATGTGCTACTTCAAGCTTATAGCCATGCCCACAAAGGATATCAAGTAAACAGCGAGCTGTTACACTTCTATGTACTGCGCAGGAGACTGGAAGACTTATGGGTCGATATCCAGCGGTTTACAGAAGAGTCACCTTCGCAGGAAGAAAAAACGACCCTACTTCGTTGGATAGAAATCGGCCTTGGAAAAGTGATTAGCTTGGTATAGTCCTAAAAAATAAATTATCATGAAAGGTGTGTCATCCCATGATCGAATTACCAGAGGCTTCTGTCCTGGCTGATCAATCGCGTCAAACCCTGGTGGGGAAAACTATACACAGTGCCGTGGCTAACAGCAGTCCCCATGGATTTGCCTGGTACACCGGTGACCCCGCCCTCTACAGCGATCTGTTGCAGGGTAAGACAATCACCGCTGCTCAAGGATTCGGGGGACGGTTAGACCTCAGCATAGAGGAGCTCACCTTTTCCTTTAACGACGGAGTAAACCTGCGCTACCTGGCTGCAGGTGCCAAACTACCTCCAAAACACCAGCTGCTGATCCAGTTTACCGATGGTGATTACCTGGTGGGAACAGTGCAGATGTATGGTGGCTTATCTCTCTTTCCTGCTGGCAGCAACGAGAGCATGTATTACCTGGTAGCTATAGAGAAGCCTTCGCCATTCAGTGATGACTTCGATGCTGCCTACTTTGACACCCTCTGGCAATCAGTAAAACCTAACCTCAGCGTCAAGGCCTTTTTGGCAACTGAGCAACGCATCCCGGGACTTGGCAACGGTGTGTTGCAGGATATCCTCTTCAATGCCGGCATCCACCCCAAGCGCAAGCTGCAGAGTATCGATGAGGCAGGCAAAGAAGCGCTTTACAATAGCGTCAGGAAAACCCTGGTTGCCATGCGCGACCAGGGCGGAAGGGACACCGAGAAAGACTTATGGGGGCAAGAAGGTGGTTATCAGTCGATTCTCTCCCGTAAAACCCTCGCCTTCCCCTGCCGAGTCTGTGGCAGTAACCTTAAGCGAGAAGCTTACTTAGGTGGAAATATCTATTTTTGTCCCACCTGCCAGCCCCAGTAGGTCTTTAGCAGGCAGTAGATTCTCTGTGGTTAGCAGGAGAGCAGGTTTATCCGCGGGGAATCAGCTCCTTGCCGGTCGTATCGATATAACCCCACTTGTCGCCAATCTTCACTCGAGCGCGGTTATTCGAGAAGTTGTCAGCATCATCGTATTTTGGTGCTACAACCTCTCTGCCAGTCTTGTCGACAAAGCCCCACTTGCCATTCAGGGAGACCCGTGCCAAACCTTCGTAGAAGTAGTCTCCACTGGAGTAGGTTGGCGAAATGACTTCTCTGCCGGTCTTATCGATATAGCCAATATGCTCTCCGATGGTCACCCTGGCCATACCCTCCTGGAAGTTGCTGGCGCTATCGTACTTGGGGGGAACTACTTCCTTTCCGGTTACATCCACAAAGCCACATTTGTCTGCTAACCAAATCCTGCCCATGCCCTCGTAGAATATATCAGCATTATCATACTTGGGCGGAACGATCTCTATCCCCTTATTATTTACATAGCCCAGTTTGCCATCCAGCCAAACCCGGGCAATACCTTCTCCAATCTTGATACTATCTACAGTATCGTATTTTAGTGGGACAACCTCTTTGCCGGCTCTATCGATTAAACCTTCTTTGTCTCCCAGTTTTACTCTGGAGAGACCTTCCCGGAAGTTGAAGATCGTATCGTACTTTGTGGGTGGGATGACTTCTTGCCCGGAGGTGTCCACAAAGCCTATTCTACCGTTCAACCAGACACGCGCCATATCTTCATAGAAGATGTCTGCATCGTCATACCTGGGTGGGACAATCTCCACTCCTTGCAGGTTAATATATCCTACCTTTCCATTCGACCAGATCCTGGCAATGCTGTCAACTTCGCTGAAGCTGTCATTTAGGTCGTACTTGAACGGGATAACTTCCTTGCCGGTCTTATCGATGTAACCCCACAGTTCCTCAAGGCGCGCCCGTGCTAACCCCTGACTAAAGCTATTGGCGCTGCGGTAGCGTGGTGTAATAACCTCGGTGCCCTTCGTATCGATGAAGCCAATGCGGTTGTTTGCCTGGATTAACGCCAGCCCTTCCTGATAGTCGAAAGCCAGCTGATACTTGGGGGTGACAATAGCCTGACCGCTTTCATTGACGAATCCGTAGACTTCGTTGATCACTACCCGAACCATGCCTTCGGCGTAGTCGAAGATGATATCGTAGCGGGGCGGGACAATTTCTTGCCCTGTTTTGTTCAGGATGCCCCACTTGCCATCCAGGCAAACCTTGACGAAGCCGTTACTCAAGTACTCCGAGGTGTCATACTTTAGGGGAGTGATTTCCCGGATGTCCAAATCCACAAAGCCACATTTACTGTTCAACCAGACCCGTGCCAAGCCTTGGGTGAAATTGCCTACATTATCGTATTTTGCGAAGGTAGGAGCCAGAGGCGACCCCTTGCTGGTGTCGATGATGATTGCATTTAGCTCAGCATCGAACGCGACCGAAAAACCGATGGCATCTCCGAGATCCCGCAAGCGAAAAAAGTTACTACCTGCAATGTTATACGCAGTAAACTGCAGCAGTCTGCCATCCAGGTAGAGATTGGAACTTGTGGCAGCAGCGACCTTACTCGCCGTGCTGATACCAGCCATTTCGCTGTTTGTCGGGGTGTAGGGTCTTCCCGAAGAGAGGGCGATGGCATTCATCGAGTTATCGAAGGCTACTTCGAATTGCTTTTCGGTTCCGTTTAGGACATAGGCAATATCTCGCAGCTTAAAGTAATTGCTGCCAGCAATGTTGTAGGCCTCAAAAGCAATCGCCTGGCGATTGACAATCACGGTGGAGGCGGTGGGTATCGCTTCCTCAGCTAGAACCAACCCGGAGAAAGATCCCAGTAGCACAGACAGCACAACTACGGTGAGAAAACTCTTACGAAGCATATTTATCCCCCTCTTTCAACATTGTTACGGTTTTGGTGAATCTACACCGAACCAGTTACAATGTAGCATAAAGAAAGGGATATGTCACGAAAAAACATTCTTTGCACAAACCCGAATTATATTGGTAGACAAACTGCTGAGATGTGGTATCATTGTCCTGGAGGTTACCAATTCAACATAAAAATAAAGGAGAATGAAACATGGCTAAAGTAAAGATTACGGTTGTGAAGAGGGATTTGTATTCTGACTTGGCGGAGTTATATGCCGCAAACCCGTCAGGACTTACGCAATGCTCTGTCTTCGCTGACCACCAGGAGTTTATAATGGAGAACATGAACATGCCGGAGGGGTTTTGTTCCTGGGCCTGGGCCGACATTCAGCGGGATGTAATCGCTATCTCCTGTGGCGCGAACTACAGGTGGATGAAAGATGAGGGATGCCTGATTTCTTGCTGCACAGACGGTCTGCGCCCGGTATCGTTTAAGATCGAACGCATAGACTAAATCTTAGCAGCGAGGTTAGCATATACGAATAGCGCTAAAAGCAAAGCTAAGCCCTGGGAACAATTACTCCAGGGCTTTGTGGGGTAGAAGACACTCTTTGATGATAAAGGAGTGAGTGCTTTTTAAAGTGGTACTGTTATATCTCTTTGCCCTTCAGAGTTGCTGTCTGGCTCGTAAAGTCCATATAGATCAGGGTCTCATGGTGGTTGACATTGATTATGCCACTGGTGAGACGGATTGCTAAATAGCAACAGTTTTCATCGTTTTCGTTGTTGGCGAAATCATACCAATTTACAAACGCAGAGCGAAGCTTCGTCCGTAATTCTGCATTCTTGGGGTCCAGAGCCCAGCCAAGGTTCTCACCTATGCCGCTCGCAGTGAACC
>WRDA01000156.1 GCA_009783675.1 Symbiobacteriaceae bacterium
GCGATAAGCTCGCGATGGGCTTCATCAAACGGCATCCCACAACTTTGACAAACAGTCACATTTAGCATCTCGCCCATTTTGCCTCACTCACTTTATATGACACTTTATTTCTCTCATTTGTCGCCGGTCAACGCGGTCACCTGCTGCAACAGATCGAATCGATCGGCATTCATTGCCTGAAGTTGAGGAAGATCTCCTTGTCGAGCCTGAGGCGAATATGAGAATGGTGGCTATGTATGTACCTGCACTTACTTTCGAGGAGGATAGTCAGAAGGATCGGCAGGTTGGTAGGTTTGCGGAGAGTTAACTGGAGGAGCATATTCGGAAGGGTCAGCAGGTCGATAGGCTTGCGGAGAACCAGGAGGATAGACAGGGATACCGACTGGTTGATCGGTGGGAAAACCTGTAAGAGGATTGGCTTGCAAAGCCTTTTTTCTCGCTCTGCGCCCTGACACGAGTAACAATATACCGAAGACCAGCAGTACAAGTCCAAATGGCGTCATTATCCTTGATAAAAGTGCTGATGATTCCGCGCTTTCTTGATACATCGTGGTGACGTGTTCCATTGAGCCTATCCTGTAATCCTTCAGATTATTAGGATCATATACCACGTACGTTTCTTCACCGGTGTAGTGTGGAGGAACCAGCTTGTCTTCCGGCACCTCTCTTCTTGAGTTGGTGCCTTCTCTTTTTATCTTATCCACGCTTTTCATCTTAACATCGTTAACCTCATCCCCCAGTGTGTAAGAAAAGTTTCCCCACCACTTATACTCATCATCGTCCGGATCGCTGGAAGACCTTACCCCTGAATCCTCAAGGTGAAAGTCGAGGAAGACACCTTGGGTTTCTTCCCAGTTCGGTAACTCATCATTGAGGAAACTATCGTCACTTACACCTGAGAAATAGAAGATCAACCCTATGACAAGCAGAATAGCCCCAAAAATAACGAGTACCCATCCGAAAGCAGTTCGTAAGCTGCCAGAGTTTTTTCCCTTTTCCATAATCACCACTCCTTCCTTAGGACGGTAATCAAGTTAGCATAGAATAAAGAACTATTCAACGATAATCATTGAGACGAGGGAGGACAAAAGGGGACGCGAGACAAAAGGGGACGGTTCATGCGTCTTGCAGAGTACGCAAGACGCATGAACCGTCCCCTTTTGTCCTGTTCGCGTTTAGAGCAACGATGCGATGCGTTTTGCCACATCCTTTGTGTTGAAAACATAGGTACCTGCTACGAGGATGTCCGCACCGGCCTCTTTACACAATGTGCCGGTCTTATCGTTGATCCCCCCGTCTACGCTGATGCGATAATGACCACGCGTCGCTCGTCGCAGTTCTACCGCTTCGCGGATACGCCCGATAGCGTTTTCCAGAAAGGGCTGACCGCCCAATCCAGGGAAGATGCTCATTATCAGCAATAGATCCAGGTCATCTACCCAGGGGCGAACTGCATCGATGGGTGTGTCAGGACACAACGCCAGGCCAAAATCCACCTGGTGTTTTCGACAAACCGACCGGATGGCATCTATCTTCTCGGTGGCCTCCAGGTGTATCGTGATGCAATCAGCTCCCGCCTCAATAAAGGGTGTCACTAGTATCTCTGGGTTTTTGATCATGAGATGGACATCGAAGTACAGTGTGCTGTGAGGGCGCAGCCCGCTCACGATGTTGGGCCCAAAAGATAGATTGGGCACGAACGCATTGTCCATAACATCGATGTGCAGATACTGGGCTCCAGCCTTCTCGACCTGGCGTATCGCATCGCCAAAATAAGAGGCATCAGCAGCAAACAATGATGGTGCTACGATCATAAAAGCCTCACTCCAGATTGGCATGTCGGGCAAACCCATCGGCCAATACTCTACCCTCCTGATCGCGCTGTTCTATAAGAGCCAACACCACGCCATCCAGTGCCATCAGTAACGCTTGTTCGAAACTGCTGCCTGCGGGTTGTTGGGAGAGAAAATCACTGGCGATCTTATCGGTAGCACCGGGGATGGTCACCACAAGGCTTGCTTTACCGGCTAGTGTAGAGGCAGGATGGATGGTAAACACTGCCAGGCTGGCTCCTGCCATTACTGCTTTATCAGCGATAACAGAAAGGGTAGCGATTTCACCGCTACCGGAGGCTATGATCAAAAGATCGTGAGAACCGATGGCAGGTGTGGTTACATCACCCACCACATGTGCGTCAAGTCCCAGGTGCATCAATCGCATGGCAAAAGCTCGTTGCATCAGAAGCGAGCGACCGGTCCCTGCTACAAACACAGCACGTGCTTTTACTATTGCATCCACGAGTGCCTGCAGGTAAGCGGCATCCACCTGCTCGATAATCTGCCCAGCCTCCTGAAGAGCTAATTGTGCATATTGTTTGGGATCCATGTCATCGCCTTTTTATTCACCTGATCCAAACGATAGAGTTTATGCGCGCCTCTAATAATTCATGTCACGCTATACTCATGTCACGCCGTCTTGCAGCCAGAATGCCCTATATGCGCTCTGCCGTTTACTGCCACTGCCCAGTTCTACTCGCCGATAATCTGGACCTGCACCTGGCGCTGACGAGCGCGCACCTGATCCCAATCGATGAAATATACATACCCGAACTGCCCGAGATCAAGCCCCCCGTCCATGATAACGATGCTTTCACTCCGGCCGAAAAAGACACTGCGCAGGTGAGCGTCCGTGTTCAGGCTTGCGTAGGGTTCGTCACCCACAGTGTACGCGAATTCGATATGCTCTTTTCCAGGATGCATATATTGGCCTTCCGTACGGCAGGTGGGTGCAAGCTTCTCCATAATGTTGCATAAATCCTGTTGCAGGTACTCCAGGCCGAAATAGGTCTTGTCGTGAGAGCTCTCCTGTACCATGACCGAGCAGGTCGTATGGTGGGAATACACCACGCAGATGCCGTCTTTCACTCCGGATTCCTGCACAGCCTCTTTCACCTGGTTGGTTACGTCGTGAAACGTAGGGTGCAGGCCCTCGGATTGCACATCGATGGCTTTTCGAAATACTTTCATGGCCGATCCTCCTTAGGTAGTGCGCTCGTCCCATGCCTGGCGGGCAGCCTGCAGCATCTCGTTCACAATAGCCTTTTTGTCCACGGCACAAGCCACTGCGCTGGATGAGCCCGAAGCGTCCGCTCCGGCTTTTATGACATTGTATACATCTTCGCCAGTGCTGATACCAGCACCGATGAGGACATATATGTTTGGATTGACAGAATGGATGGCATCTATAGCCTCATGAATATAACCTAAGTCTTTGGTAGCCTTGCCGGTGCCGATTAGTTCGCTGGGCTCTGCAGTGATGACATCGGGTGCCAGAAGAGCAGCTGCCCTTGCCTCTACCATGGAATCAGCCAACAGTAAGGTGAGCATCTCCAGCTCTTTTGCACGCTGCATGGTGTTTTTCAAAGTGACATACGTGAGCTGCTTTTCAACATGGTTGAGCATCACACCACTGGCACCGGCTGCCCTCACCGACTCCGGCAATACATCAGCCAAGCCTCGTCCCACGGGGATGGGATCCATATGGGGGGCAAACACAATCAGGTTCCTGGTTTGTTCAGCTACTCTGCGGATATCTGGATAAGGGGTGGTGAATATGACCTGTACGTTGTGCTTTTGTGAGGCTTCATCAGCGATGAGCGCAAGATCCAGTATGTCATCTCCATAGAGATACTGTTTGGGGCCGATCTCGAAGAAAGGGGGTTTTATGGTTTTTTTTGTATACAAAGTTCTCTCCGCTCTTTAAAGGTCTTTGGCTGTATTTCCCTGAGGAAGTGATGATGCAGATGCTTCCTGAAATGCCTCCTGTAATGCTTCCTGTAATGCTTCCTGCAATAAAACTTTAGCCTGGGGTGCGGTGTTACAGGAATACAAGGCATCAGTGTCCAGTTTGAATGCACTGGTATCCAGGCTGTTGATGAGCTTGCGGAGACGGGGAATAATGCGTGGGGAAACGCTGAGCTCTGCTGCTCCAAGCGAAACATAAAAAGCTGCCAGCACCTCGTCAGCAGCGCTCTCACCGCATACGCCCCAGGGTATACCAGCCCCGTGAGCAGCCTTAGCCACCATCCCAACCAATCGCAGGTATGAAGGATGGTAAGCGCTGGCCATTGCTGTAAGGGCAGGGTTTCCCCGGTCAGCTGCCATCGTGTATTGCACCAGGTCGTTAGAGCCGATGCTCATGAAGTCCACCAAAGCAGCCAATTGGTCGGCGATGAGGGCTGCAGCAGGTGTTTCCACCATGATGCCGACCTTATACTGGCCAGTAGGAACATCGCCACTATCCAGTTCCAGGCGAGCTTCCTCCAACAAACTCCTTGCTGCATGCACCTCCTCAACA
>WRDA01000157.1 GCA_009783675.1 Symbiobacteriaceae bacterium
ACCCTTCGACCTTCAGCGGCGGTGAAAAACAACGCCTGAACATCCTCCGCGCACTCATCACCGAACCACGCCTCCTCTTGCTGGATGAGCCTACCGCCTCCCTGGATGTCATGTATAAAGCCCGGGTTATGGAACTGATAGAAAAGCTCAAAATGACAGGGTGTTGTATGATCGGCGTTTTTCATGATCGCGATGCCATGCTTCGTCTTGCCGACACACGTTACGATATGCAGCGCAAGGGTTACTGCGCGGTATCCGCATAGAATAAGGGGGGTTCCATGAACAACCTTAAAGCCGACCTTCACCTGCACAGTACAATCTCCGATGGCTCCTTGTCGTCAGATCAGATTATCACCTGCGCCCATAAGCTGGGCTTGCAGGTGATCTCTTTTGTCGAACATGATACGATGCAGGGATACCAAGAGGCAGAAAAAGCTGCCGCGCAATACGGAATACAACTGATTCCTGGGGTGGAACTCTCTGCCACCTGCCCCATGACGGGGCGTAAAATGCACATTTTAGGCTACGATATACAGGATCATGCCCTGGTCGAAGACGCCTGCTCCTCTATTCTGGCTTCGCGAAATAAAGCTGCCCAGATTATTATTTCCCGATTGCAGTTGTTAGGTTATCCCCTTGATTATGCTGAGGTTGCTGTTTATACCGGGGCAGCAGGCACCATTTATCGGCAGCACATCATGCATGCACTATGCGATCGCGGTTACGAGACATCCATATATGGCGAGCTGTATCGCCGCTACTATCATACAGCCTTTAAAACCGAGTTGCCCAGCTTTGGCGCATTCGAAGCTATTAATTTGATTCGTGAAGCTGGTGGCTGGGCGGTTCTGGCACACCCCTATCAATATGACAGCATCGATGCGATTCCAGCCTTGGTGGCTCAAGGGTTAAGCGGCCTGGAAGCCTGTTATCCCAACCATTCTGACGTACAGCGTGCAGCTCTGTCTGCCCTAGGGGACCAATATAACTTGTTCCTCACCGGAGGCAGTGACAACCATGGGTTATATAGCGAAGCAAGCTGGCCTATAGGCTGTACCGCATTCGTGTTGGAAGCAACGCATCCCCTCTACCCTTGATGAAGATGCCTTAGAGAAGGAAGTATTCCATCCCCGAGTTTGACACTTCCCATAATACAAACGCAGCAAAAAGAGGACGGCTCTATTTTGATGGCGAAAGAGATAAAAGAACTGCAACAGGGGTTTACGAGAAGGACTGAGATTGTAATGAGAGTTTACTTCATGGAGACTCTGCGGCTGGGTTTCTCCCACTGGTCACAGGAAGACCTTCCGCTGGCACAGTCGCTCTGGGGAAATGAGGAAGTGTCCCGATTCATCACCAGGTCAGGCCATTTCTCAGAAAAGGAGATACAAGCCAGGCTGGATCGGGAAATTGAGAATGACCGGCAATACTCTGTCCAATATTGGATGCTCTTTGACAAAGAGCATGTTGCCTTCCTTGGCTGCTGCGGTCTCAGACCCTTCCAGCCAGACAACGCCATTTTTGAAATCGGGGTACATCTGTTACCTCAGTACTGGGGTAAAGGTATCGCCACGGAAGCATCTCTCGCTACTATGCAGTATGCCCGAGAGCATCTTCAGGCCAGGGAACTTTTTGCCGGACACCATCCTTTGAACACCAACTCAGGAAAAGTTTTACACCGACTTGGTTTCGCATATATCGGCGACGAATACTATGGACCTACCGGACTCTACCATCCCTCATACAGGTATATCTTAGGTGCAGATTAAAAAACCGGGGACGACCGGAGATAGCCTGTAGATACTGGCGTATTGCACCTCTTGAGCAGGAAGCTCCTTCTTCTATCCCTGGTTCCTTTTGCTTATTGACGAAAATAATTGTCCTTTCTAGTAGCGACTCGGTTGGTCAGCGTAAAACAAAGCAGAGCTCACCCAACGTGGTGACCTCTGCTTTGCCCTTCTCTGTCAGTTAATAAAGCGAAGATCTTTAAAGAGCTTTAATGACAAAGTATCTTTTCAAAAATGTTTATTATAGGGTAACCTCTAAAAACCCATTGGCAAAAGAAAAATGAACATCATATAAGAGTAGAGGCGGCACCCTGCCGATGCTCTGATTCTACTCGCATCAAAGGATTTTTATGGCGTCCACCGAACTGGTTGAGCCTACGCCCTTAAAATGCACCTTTTACCCTGATGAGGATTCCTGGCAGGAGATGAAGAATGCAAGCTCGCTATCGCTTTTCACAGATGATCCTTCTTGAAGCAGTACATAAAGACGGCACATTTCTTGATGTAGGCTGTGCTAATGGTCATTTGATGGAGATGCTGCATAAATGGGGAACTGGCATAGGATTTGATCTACAAATGTATGGACTGGAAATATCACAGGTGTTGCGTTCGGCAAATGCCAGGGTCACCTTCATTGATAAAGACCAAAGCTTATTTGTGAAGGAACCAAGTGGCTATTTGACCGTTTTAGGTCACGCAACCCTGAGCTATCTTTCCCGTTTGCATGATTTGCAACCCAACGATCTTCAACTGGAGGGATAGGCTTGACTGACTACATGGCCACACTGCGTAAGATTGTAGGCAACGCGCCCCTGCTTCAATGCGGAGCAAGTGTCATCCTGATTAATGAGCGAGGTGAGTTGCTCTTACAGAAACGCCATGACAACAGCTGCTGTGGTTTCCATGGCGGCGGAGTGGAGTTATACGAAGCGGTAGAGGATGCTGCCTGCCGTGAGTTGTTGGAAGAGACGGGGCTGACTGCTACCAGCTTGGAACTCTTCGGAGTATTCTCTAGTCCCGAACTCAGCTATATTTACCCCAATGGCGACGAAGTATCCAACATCGACATTGTTTTTCTCTGTCATGAGTATACGGGAGAGTTAAAACCGCAGTCTGATGAGGTAAGAGAGCTGTGTTTCTTTGCGACCTTAGACCTTCCTGCCGATATAAGCCCTCCCCAGAAGCCTGTTCTGCAGAGGTACCTCGAAAGATATGGTACAGGTGCTACCCCTGCAAGACGGTGACTATTTGGGACTGCGAAGTCGTTGTCCATCTGGATATTAGTGACGAACTGCTCGCAACCCATTGCTTAAAACGTGACGACTGGAGCTTTGAGGATGCCAAGAGAATAAATTCGGTGTGCTGTGAGGATTCATCAGCACCGACAACCGCATCCGCTGAGTTGAAATCTTGGCACCAGACTTCTTTTCTGTCCCACATGATAACGACTCGGTTTTACGGAAAGTCGCCATTGTCGTACACACGGATTTGCGGGAGATCACTGGTCGAACAAATATATTGAAAAGGGTCTATGTGACACTCAACCTGTCTTAATTCCGGGGTACACATTACTTTCAAAGCGCCTATTTATCGTTAACCACTGGGAGAATCTTCATTACTCGGGTGTTTGCTCTTGTGTTACTGTCAATATCTTACTGCATCGTAATTAGCTCAGTCCTGTGTGCGAAAGCTTAGGAAGGAGATATATAGTAGCGTGTCGAAAGGGCAAGCGGCTGTGGCCTAACTTCCCGTTTTGGTATTTAACCTAGTGTAGTGTAAAGTTTAATTTTACTTTTACAGTCTTGTATTTTAGTGCTTTTCCTGCTATACTAATGCAGGGTGATTTATATGAACATCAAGTATTGAGTGACACTAACACCAGAAGAGCGGATGCGTCTGATGCAGATCGTTTCCAAAGGTAGAACAGAAGGATATAGGATACGACATGCCAGTATTTTACTGGCTGTGGACGAGATTGAGGAAAATCGAGATTGGACAGATAAGGCTATAGCAAGAGCATACCATACCACTGAAAGAAGCATAGCATAGGCAATCTGCGCCGCAGATTCATCGAGAACGGTCTGGAAGCAGCTCTGGGACGAGAGAAGCGTGAAGTCCCACCGAGGATCAAGATAGATGGTGAAACAGAAGCGAGAATTGTCGCTCTCACTTGCAGTCAGGCTCCTAAAGGCTATAGCCAGTGGTCTCTTCGTTTGTTAGCGGAGAAGGTTGTCGAACTCGGCATAATGGAGAGTGTTTCTCATACAGCAATCGGCGACTGTCTAAAAAAAACGAAATTAAACCATAGTTACAGAAGCAGTGGTGCATCCCCAAGCCATCAGCAGAGTTTGTAGAGAGTATGGAGGTGGGTTGTCAACACTTTATTGGACAAAAAATATAAGGCAAGTGGTATCATCAGACGACTTAGTTCTGTTGGAGTGCGTCAGGGGAAGGGTGGAGGATTTTCGAGGGCTCTGTGAGATAATACTACCCGACCTTGACGACAGATAAAATATACAATCTGAAGCGGCTTGATGAAGCTCAGTGCTTCATCAGAGCCATGATA
>WRDA01000158.1 GCA_009783675.1 Symbiobacteriaceae bacterium
CTGTGGTGTCAGGGCAGGAGCGGAATCTCGTGCTATGGGCCGCATAGGTCAGCTGAAGCCTCTTAAGGAGATGAACCCTGGTTTATTGATAGTGGTTTGTGGCTGTATGACTCAGCAGCCGGAGGTTGCAGCAGAGATTGCCAGAGTTCATCGCCATGTTAACCTAATTACAGGTACCCATAATCAGGGGAGTATACTGCAACTTTTGGTACAGGCTTTGCAACAAGGGAGGCCCCTCGTCGCAATATCCCAGGAGGAGACAGCTGCTAAAGAGAACCTGCCCCGCTTGCATCTGGGCGGTGCCAGTGCCTGGGTCAGCATTATGTATGGTTGTGATAATTTTTGCAGCTATTGTATAGTGCCCTATCTGCGGGGAAGAGAGCGCAGTCGCCAGTTGGAGGTAATTCTGGAGGAAGTGCGGTCTCTGGTAGCCTCAGGAGTAATCGAGGTTACTCTGTTGGGCCAAAATGTCAACTCATATGGCAAAGGCTTAACTCCTGCAGCGAGCTTCCCGCAACTCCTGGCCAGGGTCGCTGAGATTCCAGGCTTACAACGTATTCGCTTCGTTACTTCTCATCCCAGAGATATCAGCCGGGAAATGATCCGGGTTATGGCTGAACACAGTAATATATGTCGCCATCTACATTTACCTGTCCAGTCAGGTAGCACCTCGGTCCTGGGCATGATGAACAGGGGATATACCAGGGAGGATTATATCACCCTGATCGATGATCTGCGAAGAACTATGCCCGATCTGGCTCTGAGTACAGATATTATTGTGGCTTTTCCCGGCGAACGTGACTCCGACTTTTTAGATACCATTGAGTTGGTTCGTCGGGTTCGCTTTGATTCAGCATTTACTTTTCTATATTCTCCCAGGCCAGGGACACGAGCTGCAGAACTGTCCGATGATTGTCCTCAGGAGATCAAGCAGCGGCGTATGGAGGAACTAATCAGTATTCAGGCAGGTATCTCCCTGGAGAAGAACCAGGAGCTGATTGGATCTGTATATGAGGTACTGGTAGAATCAACAAGTAAAACAGGGGCAGATTATGTAATGGGTCGCGGGATGAATCATAAAATCGTTAATTTCTCAGGATCACTGGATCTGGTTGATACCCTGCAACGGGTAAGGATTGTCTCCGCGGCCAGTCATCATCTCGGTGGTGAGTTAGTTACAGGAGGTTTTTAATGGCGCTAACCCCCATGATGCAACAGTATCTGGCGATTAAAGAAGAGCACCCTGGTATGCTCCTTTTCTTTCGTTTGGGTGATTTTTATGAGCTCTTTTTTGAAGATGCTCTGATCGCTTCTCAGGTGCTGGATATTGTCCTGACCAGTCGACGTGGTTTTGGACTTCAGCTAGTGGAGGCAGAGGCGGGAGAGCCTGTCGAAGATCGTATACCAATGTGTGGGGTACCCTATCATGCAGCCGAAGGTTATCTAACCAGACTGGTTGCTGCCGGCCATCGTGTAGCTATTTGCGATCAGGTGGAGGACCCCAAACTGGCTAAAGGGCTTGTGCATCGTGAAGTCGTAAGGGTTATAACTCCTGGTACAGCTATGTTCACTGGTCTGCTGTCTGAACGCAGGAATAGCTATCTTCTCGCAGTTGTAAGGTCCGCAGAAGAAATCGCCTTGGCTGTAGCGGAGCCAAGCACAGGATATTTCGCCACTACATCCTTTGATAGAACGGATCATCTCAATGCTCTCAAGAGTGAGCTGCTGCGCCTGGAGCCTGCCGAGGTTCTCTTAACCAGAGACGATGCAGGGTTACCGAGAGAGATAGCGCAAGTAGTTTCACAGATTGGTGTGCCAGTAACCGAGGTGGAATCTCTGGATGACGCTTCAGCAAATAGCTTTATCAGGGGTATAACCCTTTCTCCTGGTGCAAATATCACCAGCCTGCAACAGAGAGCTTCGGCGATGATCCTGCGCTATCTGAGAGAGACAGTAAAGCTTCCCTTACTCCATCTTAGACCTCTGCTTAACTATTCTTCATCAGGTACCATGGCTCTCGATGCGGCGACCGGGCGTGGCCTGGAACTGGTTCAAACCATGCGGGAGGGCAGTTATAAAGGTTCTCTGCTTTCAGTGATCGACAGAACTTCGACAGTAATGGGCAGCCGTCTCTTACGTCAATGGCTATTAAAACCTTTACAAATAAAGGGATTGATCGAACAGAGGCTGGATGCGGTAACTGAGTTGAAGCAGAAGAGCCTCCTGCGTCATGATCTGCAGGCCTTAATTGGTCGTATCCGTGATCTGGAGCGTCTGGTGGGGCGTGTATCTCTGGGTACAGCTAATGCCAGGGATCTGTTAGCGATTGCATCATCACTCAGCGTTTTACCAACTGTCAAAGACCTTCTGCAAGGTTCACAGTGCGCTTTACTGCAACAAGTGTCCAATCGCATGCCAGATCTGAATGATCTGGCAATGGTCCTGGAGAAAGCTGTTCGTCCTGATCCTCCGCTAAGTCTCAGAGAAGGCGGCCTGATAAATGATGGTTACGATGAGGAACTAGATGGATTTCGTTTTGCTGCCAGGAATGGTCGACAGTGGATAGCTACCCTGGAGCAAAAGGAAAAAGAGCGCAGTGGAATTCGCAACCTTAAGGTGGGCTTTAACAAGGTCTTCGGCTATTATATCGAAGTCACGAACTCGAACCTGGCTTCAGTTCCCGCAGAATATACCCGCAGACAGACCCTGGCTAACTGTGAACGGTTTACCACTCCCGAGCTTAAGGAGATTGAAGAGACCATTCTGGGAGCCAGTGAACAGGGAAACGACCTGGAGTACAGAATTTTTACAGAGCTGACAGCTTCGGTCGTGGTACGGGGAGCCGAGATTCAGACAGCTGCTTCTCTTGTTGCGACCCTGGATTGCCTTTTGGGATTCGCTAACTTAGCTGATGAACGTCGCTATGTCCGTCCCGAGCTTAGTGATAAATCTCTCCTGGCTATCGTCGATGGGCGTCATCCGGTAGTGGAAACCAGTAGTGACAAGGCTTTCGTTCCCAATGATGTTTATATGGACAGTGATAACAGACGCGTCTTGATTATTACCGGACCTAACATGGCAGGGAAGAGCACCTATCTGAGGATGGCAGCCATTATTACACTGCTTGCTCATATCGGGTGCTTTGTACCGGCTACTTCCGCACGTATCGGGATCTTTGATCGTATTTTCACCCGGGTAGGTAGTGGGGACGACATCGCTGGTGGGCAATCCACATTTATGGTAGAGATGAGTGAACTAAGTGATATTCTCTCCCAAGCGACTCCACGCAGTTTGCTTATTCTCGATGAAATTGGCAGAGGCACAAGCACCTACGATGGCATGAGTATAGCCAGGGCCACTCTGGAGTATATCTCCAGACGTATTGGCGCACTCACCCTTTTTGCGACTCACTATCATGAACTTACCGATATGGAAGAAAAATGGCCGGGAATATGTAATCTATCCGTAGCTGTGCGGGAGCGAGGCGAAGATGTAGTCTTTCTACACCGTATCGTACCAGGAGCTGTGGACAAAAGCTATGGTATTGCTGTTGCGCGTCTGGCTGGGCTTCCCAGGAGCCTCCTGGAACGCAGTTCCGAGATTCTTTCTGAGCTGGAACAGCAGAAAGCCGTGAGTTTTCAAGGGATATACGAAACTCACAGGCAGGATAGAGAGCAGCTGACCCTACTTGATCCGTCAGGAAGGACAGAGCTGCACAAGCGTCTGGAACAGGTCGACATCTTGAACCTTACACCGTTGGAAGCTTTAAACCTGCTGTATGAAATGAAGAAGCTAGTGTAGACTGCATGGGAGGTGAGGGAGATACCGATACCCGTCATTTCAAGACTGAGTGAGCAGATGATAAACAGGATTGCCGCTGGTGAAGTTGTCGAGCGACCTGCTTCGGTAGTCAGAGAACTGGTTGAGAACGCCATCGATGCTGGTGCGACGCGTATCGAAGTCGAGACTCTTGCCGGAGGCCTGAAGTTGATAGCCGTCAGAGATAATGGCAGCGGAATGTGTCGTCAGGACGCCATTATGGCTCTGGAAAGGCATGCAACAAGCAAAATTGATACAGACTCGGATCTGCTGGCAATCGCCACCCTTGGCTTTCGCGGAGAGGCTCTGGCATCAATTGCCGCAGTTTCCCGCCTGACGATGGTGACGCGTCTCCCGGAAGAGAATGTAGCCACGGAGGTCATTCAGGCAGATGGACAGACAAGAAGTGGCGATACTGCAGCACCTGCCGGTACCAGCATAAAAGTCGAGGATCTGTTTTATAATACTCCGGCTCGACTCAAGTTCA
>WRDA01000159.1 GCA_009783675.1 Symbiobacteriaceae bacterium
AGCGAGTTGGATAGCATGTTCGCCTAGCTTTGGGCGACCTTCGACGCGCATGTCGCCGAAGGTCAAGTGGGTATACACATTAATATAGTACATAATATGTACGCAACAGGGAGCAACATCAGGTAAGTCCTGGTATGCAGGAATAAGCGGGTATCTATGGCAAGAATGATATGTAGATGCGTGAGCTGTGCCACACGTAGCGAACATTAACGCGGGAAGCAAGGAGACAACAGGCTCCGCAGCTGGGAGCGAGAGAGCGGTGTGGTGCAGCGGGAGCAACATCAAGTAAGTCTTTTAAAGAAAAACCCTGTAGTGGATTGGTCCACTACAGGGTTTTTTCTAAGCAGCTATATCTGTGCTACCTGCTCTTGAGGTTCGCTTCTATCCGCTCCACAGCCTCTTCCAGGAACATCCTGGGGGTGGCACAGTTGAGGCGGATATAGCCTGTGCCTGCCGGGCCGAAGGTCGCTCCATCGTTGAGACGCAGCTTCAGGTCCTCCAGGAACCAACTCATCAGCTCTTTTTGCTCCATCTGCAGGGCACGACAATCCACCCAGACCAGATAGGTGCCTTCGGGACGCGTAGCCTTAAGGGGTGCCAGGCGCTGGTTGATAGCCGGGATGACGAAATCGAAGTTCCCCATGATGTATGCCTTCATTTGTTCCAGGTAGTCGTCACTTTCGGTATAGCAGGCCAGCAGGGCCAGCTTGCCGATGAAGTTGGATTGGGTGCTGCCGGTGAACTGACGATTGAAGGCGTTGCGCAGCTCCTCGTTAGGTACCACGGCGTAGGAGGCATGCATGCCAGCCACGTTGAAGGTCTTGGAGGCAGAGGAGAGCATGATCATCTTCTCCATGACTTTAGGACCGAGGCGACCGGCGGTGAAATGCTCATGTTCATCCCAGACCAGGTCGAAATGGATCTCGTCGGAAACCAGGAGACAATCATTTTCCAACAGGATGTCGCTGAGATTCTTAAGCTCTTCTGGCGTCCAAACCCGTCCGGCCGCATTATGCGGGGAACAGAGGATCATCATCTTGGGTTTATCCGCAGTGGCGAAGAGTGAACGCAGATGCGCGAAATCGAAGGTGAAACGGGTTCCGTCGTAGCTGAGAGGGTTCCAGGCGATCTCTCGACCCTGCTCCCTGATGGCAGCGGCGAAGGGAGGGTAGACCGGATCGTTGATGATCACTTTCTCACCTGGTGCGGTGAAAGCTCGAACAGCCGCGAACAGTGATGCAACGACGCCTCCGGGGAAGGAGAGCCAGCTTTCGTCGATCTCCCAATGATGCTTACGCTGCAGCCAACCCTTAACCGCAGCTGTCAGGCCATGAGGGTTGCCGGTATAACCGAAGACTCCGAAATCCGCATAATCCCTGATGGCTTTCTTGACCGCTTCCGGAGAGGTGAAATCGCTGTCGGCGACCCAGAGAGGGATCATATCTCCCTTTTGATATGGTCTGGTGTTCATATTCCACTTCGAGGAAGCATAGGGTAGACGGTCGATGTAACAGCTGAAATCGTAGATCATGAGCTACGCCTTCTTTCTGGTGTAATGCCGTTTTATTCGCCATCGGGCCTGGCATTTCCTTCGTAAGCTCAGGGGCACTAGGGGGCGATTATTCCTTCTGAAAGGATTTGATAGCTGGTTAGAGGCAAATAACTGCCGCAAACGCTCCTTGACATTCCAGGGTGGACAGTCATATTATCATGGTCGTAGATAGTCTCAAAAGGGGGGTGTGCATTCTTGGTAATAACCACGCGGAAGGTTCGCCTGCCAGCGCAGCGCAGTGGTTTCACCCTCTCTGGACAAAAAACCAGGCATCTGCAAATGCAGATCCTGCGGCATATCCTCATCCTTTGTCTGGTATGCGGTCTGTTACCCTGGACTGGCGTTACCTACTATCGTGCTTATTCCGAAATGCAATATTTGGATATCACCATATCCATCGATGGCCTTGAACAGACGACTCACACCCTGGAGCGCCAGGTCTCTGCGGTGCTGGCTTCGCTGCATGTGGTGCTGCTTCCGGAAGATACCTGCGATCCTTTACCCGATACCGTATTCGATGAGGATCTGACTATATTTATCACCAGAGCGACACCGGTCTGGCTGACTGTGGATGGTCAGTGCCGAGAGTACCGCACCAGAGTCGCTACGGTAGCAGAGTTCATCTCCGAGCAGGGAGTCGCTGTGGCTAGCGATGATCGGCTCCTGCCGGCAGGGGACACTCTCCTGACGCCAGGCTTAGAGATCAGCATCACCCGCATTCAGCGCTTTCACCTTTCGATGCAATACCCTTTACCCTATGGCATCATTCGTGAAGAGAGCAGTGCCCTTGGACAGGGCTACGAGCAACGTGTGCGGGGGGGTCAGGAAGGACTGGCTGAGGATATTATGGAGGTCATCTTGGAAGATGGCGTCGAAGTTGAGCGCTTCCTCCTCAGCAGTGCCGTGGTGCAGCCGGTAGTCCACGAGCTTATCCACGTGGGGACAGCAGGTTTGGCGGAGTATGATGAGGATTCATTTCCCTTCCAGCGGATGTATATCATGGAGACCACCGGTTATTGCCCTTGCTATTACTGCTGTGGCAAGTATCCTGACCATCCGGCTTACGGTATTACCTGCAGCGGACTCCTGGCTGGCAGAGGCGTCGTAGGCGCTGATCTGAATGTCTTCCCTCTGGGTACCAAGCTCTATATTGAGGGGTATGGTTATTGTGTTGTCGGCGATACCGGCAGTGGTGTCATGGGCAGGAACCGTATAGATCTGGGCTTCGCCACGCATCAGGAAGCCTACGACTGGGCTCTGCGTAGGGAGACAGCGATCTACGTGCTCTACGACGATTAGGGAAAAGGTGCAGAAGATGCGTAGGGTACGTTTTATAACATCCAAACCATTGGGGCTCTTGCTTTACTTTGGGAGAAGTGCAATTGTTCGTCGAGTGGTAAACTAGCCTGTTCTGCATAAGTTGATGTAGATGGTCAACCCGTTTCACTATCTAAGATCTGTGGAATCCGTGAAATCCGCACGAAGTGCGCAAAATACGTTATCTTCCGTACCTCATCCGCTTCGTATTCAAGCGGTTTTTTTCTTGCTTTTTTACAGGCGTGTAAAGTTTTTGTCTCGGGCTCTTATCTAAGGCGTTGGATGCAGGAGGAT
The DNA here is from genome assembly GCA_009783675.1 of Symbiobacteriaceae bacterium. Lineage (GTDB taxonomy): Bacteria > Bacillota > JAAYKD01 > JAAYKD01 > WRDA01 > WRDA01. The sequence goes on from WRDA01000159.1 coordinate 3,164, forward strand.
GCAGCCTGGGAGTCGAAGAGAGGTCATGAATCGGATGGCTGGCGAAGGGGGTGTAGCTATGCAGGTTGGGCGCAGCTTATTCGTCCGGCACGATTGGGTTATACTGACCTTGTTCCTCAGCTTTACGCTGTGCGCCTGTCAGCCTGCACCACTCCAGACCGTAGAGCCTCCTCCCCTGCAACCCTGGACGACGAACTTCGCCTATCGTGCCTCAGCACCTGCGGATCCTCTCAGCAGCGGGATCATCTACTACCGACTGTGTTCCCGCGAGGGAGCGTACTGGTATTATCCTGTCAGCCTCTTCGATTTGGCATATAGTCTGGATCGTCCTGGCACCACAAATTCATTGCCCATGCTGGCAGCCTGCCTGGCTATGGAAGGCATCTGTGAGGCTCTGCAGCTTGATCCTATCTATCCTTCCGATATCTCCTTAGAGCAGGGTACCGCTCTTTTGGACATGCCCGATGAGTTCTATCTGACGGTACGAGGTTTCGAGGGCAACTTCCCCAAACGCGCCGTAGAAGCCCTGGTTCTGAGCCTGACTGAGTTCAGCGATATCGAGCAGGTGCAGTTCCTGCGCGAAGGCAAGGTGCAAAGCTTTATCACCGTGGATATGGGTCCCGACGATATCAGTCGTCCTCTTAAGCGAGGCTGGCCTAACGATGCCACCATGCTGCAGGGTTTCGTGGAAAAAGTCGTTCTCTATTGGCAGATGACTGATAGCAGCACCCTCTTCCCCCTCACGCAGGCGCTCTCTCAGACGGTGGCGACCCCTCAGGGTCTCTTCGACCTGATGATGCAGCCTCCAATTCTGCGACGCGAGCAGGCAGAGCAACTTAACCTCTCCTCCTTCCTGGTCTCTCCTATAGCTCCCCTCTTCGCTGAAGACAGGGCGAAGCCAGGTTTCAGCCTGCATGAAGGCACTCTCATCATCGATCTGCCCGGAACCTTGTTGGGGGATAGTCGCCTGGCACAGCAGTTGCATACAGGGTTACTGGCCCTTACTCGCACCATGCTGGAGCTCAGCGATGTGCAGCGTGTGCGCTATCTGGTGGATGGCCAGAGTGTCAGCCTCTCTCTGGGCCTCTTCTCGTTGGCCGAACCCATCGA
>WRDA01000160.1 GCA_009783675.1 Symbiobacteriaceae bacterium
CGAGGCCGGGCAGCATCATCTGATGGAGCAGCTGTTGGACAGCGGAGAGATCTCTGCCTGTGTAACAATGCACTATAACTTCCCGGTGGGGGTGGCAACAGTTGGCAGGGTTATTACCCCTGGTCGCGGTAAAGAGATGATTTTGGCTACAACTACCGGTACCGCTGCGACCGATCGGGTGGAAGCCATGATCCGTAACGCTGTCAGCGGAATGGCTGCTGCCAAAGCCATCGGGATCGCCGCACCAACTATAGGTATCCTCAATGTGGATGGCTCGCGTCAGGTCGAACGCTCCCTGAATAAACTCGGGGAAAATGGCTATGCCTTCTCCTGGTCTTCTTCGGTGAGAGCCGATGGTGGCGCGGTGATGCGTGGCAACGATCTCCTCTTGGGAGCCCCCGATGTGATGGTCACCGATACCCTCACCGGGAACCTGTTGATGAAGATCTTCTCTGCCTTTAACTCCGGAGGCGATTATGAAGCTCTGGGGTATGGCTATGGTCCTGGCATCGGCCCCGGCTACAAACGTACGATTCTAATTCTCTCCCGTGCCAGCGGAGCTCCTGTGGTCGCCGGTGCCCTAAAGTATGCCGGAGAACTGGCCAAAGGCAAGGTTCTGGATAAAGTGGCAGCGGAATACAGCGCAGCCGAACGAGCAGGAATGTCAACCATCTTCGAGGAGATGAGGAAAGCAGGAGCAGCCGCGACTCCTCAGGTGGTCGCTCCTCCCAAGAAAGTCGTCACCGCCGAGATTACCGGTGTCGATGTTATGCAGCTGGAGGAGGCAACCCAGGTGCTTTGGAGCAAGGGAATCTATGCCGAAACCGGTATGGGTTGCGTAGGTCCTGTCGTTCTGGTTGCTCCCGAGGATGAGGAACAGGCTGCAGAAGAGCTGCGTAAGGCAGGCTATTTTTAGATCTACGCGTTAGTGCACCGCTTTCCTCCGTTTTCAGGACATGCGCCTGAAAACGGGCTAACTAAGCGGGGGTTCTTCAAGGGGGTACGCGTACCCCCTTGAAAGGCAGCGCCTTGCGGTTCCCCCCCCTGATTCTCCCAAATTCTTGTTGACAGGTCGGGTTAAAAGTGCTACTATTCAACCCGTGTTAACACAAATGTAATATTCCTGCCCTTTTTTTATGATTTTAAAGCGAGGCGATTGCAGACGCGCCATGCTTTGAAATAAAACACTACAGGAGGTGCCGTGATTTGGAATCAATCGGTAACGCCATAGGAAATGTCCTTGGCCCAAACGGATTGCGCATTTTCACCAACCAGCAGCTTGGCTTCACATCGCTCTTATTCTTCATATTTTACTTTGCCGCGCTGCTCTACATGATCGACAGGGGTCGCAAAGGTCTCAAGATTCCTAAGATTCGTCGTATCGCCGGCTTAGATGCCATCGACGAAGCAGTAGGTCGTGCCACAGAGATGGGTCGGCCAGTATCCTTCTCTCCTGGTATCAGCGGCTTCGTAGCCGGAACTTTGGCTGCTTTTGGCATCATCGGGCATGTTGCTAAGTTAGTAGCCAAATTTGATTCTCGCCTTATCGTCTGCAATCGTATGGCGAACGTCTATCCTGTGACCCAATCCATCGTGCGCCAGGCTTACCTGGAGGCTGGAAAACCCGATGCTTACCGTGACGAGGACGTCCGCTTCCTTACCGAGGACCAGTTCGGTTATGCTGCTGGTGTGGTCGGTATCATCCACCGCGAAGGCGTCGCTGCTCAGATGCTGATCGGCAACTTCTACGCCGAGTCCCTCATCTTCGCTGAAGCAGGCAACATTGCCGGTGCCATCCAGGTTTCCGGAACCGACGCTCCTGCCCAGATCCCCTTCTTTATTGCCGCATGCGACTACTGCATGATCGGTGAAGAGATCTATGCTGCCAGCGCTTACCTGACTCAAGACAGAGTCAGAATCGGCACGTTGGTCGTTCAGGACTGGAGCAAACAGATCGTTGTCGCCCTGATAATCCTCGGAACCCTGACTGCGTCTTACGCAGCTCTTGTCGGCGCGCCCTCCCACTTTGTCCGCGATATACTGCGGCTGTGGTAATAGCGTAGCATTAGGAGGTGTGCCTTAAATGAGAAGAACTCTACCTTTAGTAATTACGATGGTTACCGGAGCTATCATGGTCTTCCGCGATCTCTTCAATATTCCCGAAGTAGCTGAAATCGTCAACCGTTATCTGGTTATGTCCTACACCCTCTCCACCCAGACTGCTGTGGCTATCGGTATTATGAACCTTTTCAAGATTCATTTTAACCGTATTAGCAGAAAGCGTTCCGATTGGCAGTTCAGCATCCTCTTAATCGGCTCTGCCTGTATGATGCTGATTATGGGCTTCCTGTTCGACCTGGGTCACAACGCACCGGTCTATAACTGGTGGTATCAGATTCTGCCGGTGCAGCTGGGTAATGCAACCTTCGCCCTAATCTGCTTCTATATCGCATCTGCCGCTTACCGCGCTTTCAGAATGCGTTCCATCGAAGCAACCTGTCTGCTCCTTTCTGGCTGTCTGGTCATGCTGGGCGGTGTCTCCATCGGTAATGCCATGTGGTCAGGTTTTCCTGAGATTAAGGTCTTCATCATGAACAACCTTAACACAGCAGCCGTCCGCGGCGTCACCCTGGGTATCACCCTTGGATCTCTGGCACAGTATGCTCGTAACCTGTTCGGTATCGAACGTGGTTACATGGCTGAATAACGCCGGATTGACGAAAGGAGGTTAATCATCAATGTCAGTATACAGTAAAATGATGACAGTAGATGTACGTATCATCTATATAATCCTGGCAATTGCCATTGCTTTCCCCCTCTTCTTCCCCATAGGTCTTCCGGTAGCTTCCGAGAAGCCAGCCGAGGTCCTTTATCAGGTGCTTCACGATCTACCAGCCGGTTCACCGGTTATCTTCACCGCCGATCTGTCTGCTTCGGGTAAGACCGAGCTGCAGCCAATGATCGAAGTATTGGTAGACCTCTCTCTGCAACAGAAGCACAGGGTCATCCTGATGGCTCTCTGGGCTGAGGGTGCTAACCTGATCACTACCTGGTCCGAGGGTGTCATCGCCGAAAGAGGCGCTGTCTATGGTGAAGATTATATCAACATCGGCTACTGCCCTTCCCCTTACTCCTGGTTGGAAAACTCTCGTATCGATATTCGTAATGCCTGGTCCGGAGTCGACTATATCCGCACTCCTCTGGACAATTACCGCATCATGGATGGCATCAACAAAGCCAGTGATATTGCCGCCGTAGTCACCTTCGGAACCGGTGACCCTGGCTATACCCACTGGATGCAGTACTGGCGTGCTGTTGGCGAATGCGATATTATCCTGGCAGGTCAGGTGGCTGTAAATACTCCCAACGCTCTGGCTCAGTTTAACGCAGGTAACATTCAGGGTCTGGCCGGCGGTCTCGGCGGTGCAGCTACCCTGGAGAAGATGCATAATCGCATCGGCAGTGCCCATGGTAACTCCGATGCCCAGAGTTTCGGCCACATGATCATCATCATCTTCATCATTGTAGGAAACATTGGCTACTTCGGCGCTAAAAAAGCCGGAGAAGTTAAATAGCACAAGGAGGTGTCTCAGTGGAACTACAATCTTGGATGACGCCGAATACCGCCAACTGGATCGCCGGTATTTTGTCACTGTTCATCTTCTCCTTCTTATATAAGGAAAATCCTTTCTACCGCGTAGCCGAGCATATCTACGTCGGTTCCTCCGCCGCTCATACCATTATTACCACCTGGCATAATGGTCTGCGCCCCCGTTTTGAAGTCAACATGATGCAAAACGGTGAATGGTGGATGCTGCTGCCCTGCGCTCTGGGCCTGATGATCTATTTCAACCTTTATCGCCCATATGCCTGGCTGGCCCGTATGCCAATGGCCTTCTGGATTGGCTATAATGCAGCAGTTAACGTCTCTACCCGTATTGTTATCCCAATGTTTAACGATATCATCGCTTCCATGAAGCCTTTGATCGCTATGCCTGGAGGTAACTTCAATTTCTATATCACGGTGCAGAACATCGTCTTCTTTGTGGCGATTACCGGTACACTCGTCTACTTCTTCTTCACCGTCGAGCATACCGGCATCATCGGTGTCGCCTCCAGAATCGGTCGTTATGCGATCATGCTGGGTCTTGGTGCTTCCTTTGGTAACACAGTCGCCGCCCGTGTCTCCCTGCTGATCGGTCGTTTCGCCTTCATCTTCGGTGATTGGCTACACTGGATCTGACGAGGAGAAACACCTCTGAGTATTGAA
>WRDA01000161.1 GCA_009783675.1 Symbiobacteriaceae bacterium
TAGACCGTCTGTTTACTATTGTCAACAGATAAGAAAGCCCTGAGGACTGGTAGTTACCGATCTTCAGGGCTATGCAGACTAACTGACGATCTGCCTCTTTGCTGTTTTCTCCTTGCTTCTACTCTGATAGATGGGGCTTCCAGCCCCAAACCCCGGTCGCATGTAAGGCGCATGTCCTTACATGCTCACAGGAGCTTCGCTCCTGCACCACGGTTCCCGTGGCGAGAGTAGAAATCCCGGCTATCATGCCCTGGGTGAACGCAGTTCATGGATTTCTACTCTGCTATACAAGTTAAAGAGATTGATGAGTGAAACTATGGCACCAGGGTTATCTCCTGAGTATTCCCATCCCATAGTAAGTCGGCAAAACACTGTGCAAAGGCACGCAGGGGGACCATGGCAGTCTCGCCACTGAGATACGGTGCAACCCCCAGATCGCATGTTTCGACACCTGCAAGGTAAACTGTATTACCGATTTCGAACACGACGGCTGTATCACCGATGACTGCCGTAAGAGTCTGCTCCGCTTCGTCGCAAGAGGCTTCACCGTCTAACAGGAGTTCCACCAGATAAGCGAAGGGCATCATTGTCCGATCGTTGACGATTGCAGGCAGCACTGGCATTTCTGCATATGTGTAGTTGCCACGGGTAACCTTACCGGTGATCATGGCGATAACAACAGGCGCTTCCGGGAGTTCAGTTCCGGGTACACTGCCGGGTTCTTCAGTTCCTGCCACATCCGGTTCCACGATGATGCACTCCTCGCCGGGAGCCAGTTCTACAACCTCCCAAAGGCCAAGCATATTATCGTGAGAGAGAGGTAGCAAGGGATACAGCGAGCTTTGCACAGTGATGCCCTCAAAACCCTTAGCCAGTATATTTGCATAGCGGTCGATCAGTATAGACTGTTCACCTGTATACAGTCCCAGGACCTCTTCTGCATAGGAGAGAGGGACAGCCATGGTTTCCATAGTCATGCTGCCATCAGGTCCCGGGGTGGGTACAATCCTGATGTAGCTATCCAGGGAGAATGGCAGTTCGACAACCGTCTCTCCGCTGCCATCAAGTAAGAGCCAGTCTCCATCCACGGTACAGACAAAGGCGCGGTCCATACTAAAAGGCATGACATACTTATAGGTCGTCTCGGAGATCAGTTGGCCTGCGGAGTCGACAAACTGCCAGAAATCACCATTGCGAACCCCGATGGGGCGGGCGCGATAGATGATATCTCTTTGTCCGATTTCATCATACACACCAAAATCGACTACCAGTTGCCCTTGTCTGTCGACAATACCAAACTGACCTTCGGCGTTTTGGATAACAGCCGAACCCTGACTGAAGTCAGACCACATCTGCACCGTATCCATGCGGTTTATCATTTCGTAGGTAGGAGGTAGAACGACATTAAACTCCGCATCCACCAAACCCCATAAACCATCCTGCTTAACCCAGATCAGTCCTTCGCTGAAAGTCTTAACCTGGTCGTATTCGAAGGGCAGCAAGACATTGCCCTCGAAGTCCATTATTCCCCACAGTCCGGCCTTACTGGCACGCATCCAGGGGTATTCGTCCACAAAACCGGGGAAAGTTATACCCCGCATCTGTTCAATTTCCGGATCGAAGGAATAGAGAATCTCACCGGTTCGCGCCTCTACAGTATGCCAGATACCGTCCATCTTGCCATAGAAGAGGTCGCGTTCGGCGAAGTTAATCTCAGTCGCCGAAGCGTAGCGTGGCTCGTAGACGATTTCTCCATCCTCATTGGCGAAACCATAAAGGAATATATCCCCGATGCCGGTCGCCTCAGGATTACCAACGGTCAGGGTAAATCCGCCCCTGACAGGATTGACCGAGTTATATGCGACAGGAATGACGACCTCACCCTGCAAATTAAGAATACCAAAATCCATGCGGGATGGTGGCATACCTGGTTCGGATATTTCCATTATATATGCCCAGACATAAGGAGCGCCTGCAATTGCCGTCAGGCAGTATTCGTCGGTTCTGAACAGTTCCTGGCCAGCGAAGTCCATGACGATAAACTCTTCACCTGGTCGGATAGGCTGCAACCCGGCTCCTGCTGATTCCATGGTACTGTAGAGCAAATAGGAATCGCCAATCTGAAAACCCTTATTGAGGATCAAAGGAAAAATCTGCTTTAAGCCAAGATTAGCTTCGGCTGCCTGCACCAGAGGCAGGGCTGTTCCTACCAGGCATAAGCAAAGCATCAGCGCTGTCAGTCTGGTGAATACCCGCTTTTTGTTGATCATCACGAAAACCTCCTCGCATACTAGTCTCATTTTTATTATTCTCCACATTCACTCGCATGTCCTGTATAAGATTACTATTTTTTTTTTTTTGCTTAATATCCATGTCGACACCTCAATTTGCATGGATGTTTAGGTCGCTGGCGAGGAGGTCAGCGATGCCTTGTAGTCGAATCCTTGTGCAGATATCCTGCAACCGAAAAGGTGGGCTTCATGCGCAGAGGGTTTTCAGCCATCCTGGTTTCCTCATTTTGTTTTGGCTTTATAGGCGCCTTCAATATCTGGGGCCGCAGTTACGGGTTTAGTCCCATGCAGGCTACCACGAACCGCTTCTTTACGGCAACAGTAGTTTTCTGGCTCATCATCATGCTACGGCGTCGGGACGATTGTCGTCTCAGCGGCTCTGACATGCTCCTGATGGCGCTGCAGGGTTTGGGGCTAGCCTTTACATCCATCTGTTATGCACTGGCTTTGCAGTCCCTGCAGGCCTCCATGGTAGCGGTGCTCTTTTATATTCACCCTATCTTCACCATGCTGGGAGCGACTCTGGTCTACAGAGAGCCTTTAACCCGGAACAAGGTTCTGGCGTTGATGGTGGCCCTGGGAGGATGCATTCTCAGCGCTGACCCCGGCTCGCTCTTCATCGGCACTGCCAGTCCCCGTGGTGTAATGTGGATCCTGCTGGGCGGATTGTCCTATTCGTTGTTCAATCTTTTCGCTCAGCGCACCAGCACCATCAGTTCACCCCTGGTCTCCGTCACCTGGGTGACCACCTTTTGCACCCTCGCACTGTTTATCATCGAGGCACCGCGCCATCTTCTGGACGGTTCGATGAACCTGCAGACCTGGGGCTTTTCTTTCCTCTTTGGTTTGATCTGCTCAGTTATCCCCTATTTCCTCTATCTGTTGGGAGTATCCCAGCTGGGGGCCCTTCTGGCTTCCATAGCAGGAGCCACCGAAGCCATGTTTGGCTTGCTGGTATCCATCGTGGTCCTGGGAGATCGCCTGGTCTGGCTGCAAGCCCTTGGTGTGCCCTTTATCTTTGGTTCGGTGCTTATTCTGCAGGGGGATCTGCTGCGCTATGCTCTGCGCCTGCGTCGTGGGGATGACCTGCTCTACGACAGCCCAACGAGCAATGTCGAGGGTGAGCAGCAAACAAACTTAGATTCACCCTGACGTATATGCATGTGTATGGCTGCACAGCAGCCTCAGCGAAAGATCATGAAGCTTCCGTCGCTGCGGGCGGGGAGAAAGACCACTTCTCCAAGGTTGTTATTACCCAGAGCCTGGGTAAGGCCTGTATAAAGCTCTTCCACCACGCCATTTGCTACCCTGGAAAGCCCGGGGTTCAGCCCTCCCCGCAGAAAGTAGACTCCGTCGTTGCCTACTGTCATGCTCTGCACCTCGCCAGCCACTAAGTGGGGCAGGTTATTCGCGTCGTCTAGCTTTACCGCCCAAAGCTCCCCATTGCTGAGGGTAAAATATACATTGCCCATCCAGTAAAGAAAATCGTCGATACCGGCATCAGAGTAGGCACCTGCAGAAATCAGGCAGATGCTTTCGTTTTCGTTCAGGAAATCCAGGGCATACAGCGCATTATCCCCTGTTAGATAGAGCAATTTACCCTCATTTACCCGGTAACGGGTTACCGCAGCATCACTCAGGATGCGCTCCGGGGTAGGCTCATCCTGGGTCAACAGGACAATACCAAGTCTTCCGCTGTCGGCTTCGAGAAAGACAGCCAGGGGATCGTGCCAGGAGAAACCAGAGATCAGAGTATCCGGGGTTAAGATGACAGATTGTGCAGGATTAAACAGATCTACCAGGAGGAGACAGTTTTGCGAACTCTCCTCCAAGAAACCGCTGAGGGTACTGCCGACGGTGAGTAAACGGGCGTCGGGCAGGAAGAAACTTCCTGAGGGACCATGGGTGTAGCCACTGCCATAGTGATAGGCTGCGAAACCGAACACATACGACCCAA
>WRDA01000162.1 GCA_009783675.1 Symbiobacteriaceae bacterium
CGGGTGCGGGAAGCGCGTCAGGTGAATGTGGAACTGCTCCTCTCCGATCATGAACTCAACTGCCCCGCCTGCGTCCGTGGAGGCAACTGCTCTCTGCAGACTCTGGCAGAAAAGCTTGGCATTAGGGAAGTTCCTTACGATGAAGGCTATGATATCCAGTCCTGGCCAGGAGAGTTTCCTCTCCTGCGTCGTGAGTCCAAATGTATTCGCTGTCTGCGCTGTGTCTCCATCTGCGAAAAAGTACAGTCTTTAGGCGTCTGGGATACCAGAGGCAGCGGTTCGCGTCTCTCCCTTGGGGTAACACAGGGTCTGGCAATTGAAGATTCCGTCTGTGTCCTCTGTGGACAGTGTGTCACTCATTGTCCTGTGGGGGCTCTCTCCGCCAGGGATGATTGCGAAACGGTCCTGGAAGCCTTAGCCGATCCGGAGAAGACGGTAATCGTGCAGATCGCGCCTGCCGTAAGAACAGCCTGGGGAGAAGGGCTTGGTCTGAGCCGGGAGGAAGCTACGGTCGGCAAGATGGTTGCCGCCGTACGTCGTCTGGGCGTTGACTATGTCTTCGACACCAGCTTTGCCGCCGATGTGACAATCATGGAAGAGGCTTCGGAACTCCTGGAACGCTTCACCCACAGGGATGAGTACAACTGGCCGATGTTCACCTCCTGCTGTCCCGGCTGGGTCAGCTTTGCTAACTCCCAGTTTCCCGAGCTTAAACCTAACCTTTCCTCGACCAAATCTCCCCAGCAGATCTTCGGAGCAGTAGCTAAAACCTGGTTCGCCAAACGCATGGGTTTAGATCCCAAAAATGTCTACTGCGTCTCCCTGATGCCCTGTATGGCCAAGAAGGATGAGTGTACCCTGCCGGGTATGGACAGCGCAGGCACCGGACAGGATGTTGATGCGGTACTCACCAGTCGTGAACTGGACCGCCTCCTGCGATCCCATCAGGTGAACGTCTATCAGCTTGAAGAAGAGCTCTTCGATGATCCTTTGGGGGCCAGCAGTGGTGCGGGAGTCATCTTTGGTTCCTCCGGTGGGGTGATGGAGGCTGCTCTGCGTAGTGCCTACTATCTGACTACTGGCAGCAACCCTGCTCCCGACGCCTTCGCCGGGGTACGGGTGACTCATGGAGTTAGGGAAATTACTCTACCTCTGGCTGGTACAGAACTGCGAGCAGCGGTGGTCAGCGGTCTGGGGAACGCCAGAGCGTTACTGGACAGCATATTAGAGGGGGAGGTTAATTATGACTTCGTGGAGGTCATGGCCTGCCCCGGTGGCTGCGTAGGCGGGGGAGGCCAACCGATCAGAGACGGTGCCGAGTTGGCAGCCAGCCGTTCCCCCGTTCTCTACAATCTGGATCAGGGGGCAGGTATCCGTTTCTCCCACGCTAACCCTGCCGTGCAGACAGTCTACGCAGAGTTCCTTAAATCCCCGCTCTCGGAAGTAGCGCATAAGTTACTTCACAGGGAGTAGAAACGAAGTATCCTTGCTAGATGAAGGTGGTCAGGAGGTATTGCGTTGTACGATCTGGTTATTCGCGGTGGTCTGGTGGTCTTACCTGAGGGTGCTCATAAGGTGGATGTGGCTGTTTCTGCCGGGCAGATCGTAGCGGTCGGTTCAGGACTTGGCGACGCTGATCGGGTTACCGACGCTACCGGGATGATAGTCTTCCCCGGTGTGGTCGATGCCCACGTCCATTTCGGAGAGCCGGGGCGCACCCACTGGGAAGGATATGAAACCGGTACTAAAGCCGCCGCCAGAGGCGGGGTGACCACGGTCATCGAAATGCCGCAAAACCAACTGCCAGCCAATATCGATGCGGCCACGCTGCAGACCAAGTTCGCTGCGGGCAGGGAGAAGATTCGGGTCGATGTGGCTTCCTATGGTGCTCTCTCTGACCAGAGCACAGTTGATGGGCTTAAAGAGTTAAACGAACTTGGCGTGGTAGCCTATAAAGCATTTATGTCCCCCTGCGGAAGACCTGAAGAACCGTCCGACCAGCATATGGTGGATGACTTTCAGCTATTTCAGGGGATGCAGACAATCGCCGGTTTAGGTAAGCTACTCTGTGTTCATGCTGAAAACGGAGCGATCTACACCGGCTTAACAGAAGAATATCGTCGCCAGGGACAGACGGGTCTGCCGGAGTTTGTGGCAGCGCATCCTGTATCAGCCGAGGTGGAGGCGGTGCGTCGTGCCATCTTTTTCGCCAGAGAGACGCAGTGTAAACTGCATATCTGTCATATCTCCTCCTACGATGCGGTGCAAGAAGTTGTGATTGCTGCCGGTATGGGTGTGGATGTAACCTGTGAGGTCTGTCCACACTTTCTCATCTTCGACAGTGACGATCTGGTGCGCATCGGCACGGCACTGAAGTGCTCGCCGCCTTTGCGGGACCGCCAACAGAGGGAACTCCTCTGGCATGCTCTGGACAAGGGTGCCATAGCCTTCATCGCCTCAGACCATTCTCCCTGTCCTCCGGAGATGAAGGAACTAAATGGGCTGGATGCCTGGGGAGGCACCGCTGCTCTGCAGACTTCCCTGGAAATGACCTACAGCGAAGCCGTCTGTCGCCGGAAGATGCCCCTTAGTTGCCTGGCAGCGCTCATGGCGGAAAACCCGGCTAAACGCTTTGGAATTGCCAATAAGGGAGCAATAGCTATCGGACATGATGCCGACTTCGCGCTGCTCAAGGAAGAACCCTACACCATCACCGTGGATACTCTGGAGTACCGCTATCCCCAAATCTCCCCCTACCTGGGCATGGTGAGTCTGGTTCAGGTGCAGCAGACTATCCTTCGTGGCGAAATTATCTACGATAAACACGCTGGCTTCTCCACAAAACCTACGGGACAGTATATTTAGAATTCAATAGCACATGCCGCCAGCATACTAGATAACCAAACAGAGCTGCTGCCTGCGCACTCTGGCCTTGTTCTGTAACCGATTTGTAATATTCCGATTGACATCTCTTATCCGGATATGGTAAACTCCTTTGGTATGTGGGGCCTCGAGTTATCTCGAACCCTGCAGTGAGAAGCGGAGATGCAGGTAGCATTCAATACGCGGGCTAACTGAGCTCTTTGTATCATCCGTAAGCAATCTCGCATCTGACCACCTTAAACAGGCAGGGAGAGCTATGGCTTTCCCTTAGCAGGTTCAGGGTGGTTCGGAAAATGAAGCCTGAGTTCGCATACCATTCAGGAAATGTTTAAGGAGGGTCCAACTTGAAGAGAATCATTTCTCTGTTTCTCGTCCTGGCAATGCTGCTGGGACTAGCCGCCTGCCAAACCACTACCCCGACGCCTACTGTCACTGCCCCGCCAACCACTGCTCCCCCCACCGATCCGCCGAAGTCAGCGAACTACCTGAAGATTGGTTCCATGCTGGATTCCGCAATGAACCTCGATCCCCTGACCAGCACCTATAATCAGGTCTTCGAAATAAACGACACCGTCTTTAACCGCCTGGTCCAACCGGATCCGGTAACCCTGGAACTAAAACCTTACCTGATTGTCGACTGGCCTAAAGTCAATGACGATGGTACCGTCTTCACCTTCGAGCTGCGCAAGGGCGTCAAGTTCCATGATGGAACCGAACTCACCGCCTACGACGTAGAGTACACCTTCACCCGTTTCTTCACCCCCAAATGGAATAACCTCAACACCTGGATGGCGGACTTCATCCTGGGCGCCGAGGACCTGATGGAAGGCCATACCACTACTCTGGCAGGCTTTACAGTCATCGATGATTATCATTTCTCCATCGAGTTAGAGTATGGTTATACTGCCTTCCTGGCCTGTCTGGCTGTGCCTCCTCTGGCCATCGTACCCAAGGATGCCTGTGAGGCTGCTGGCCCTGGCAAATGGGGCGTCGAGACCTTCATCGGCACCGGACAGTATCAGCTGAAATCATTCAATCCCGGCGTAGAGCTGATTCTCGAACGCAACGACAACTACTGGGGTCCCATCGCTAAACTCGACGGCATTCAGTGGAACCATATGCTGCCCGAAGTCGCTCTGATCACCTGGGAAGCCGGTGACATCGATATCTGCGGCGTCGATGTTTCTCTGGTGGACGGATACCTTACCAGATTCCCCAACAACGTCAGGGAGCAGACCTATGTGGGTTCCCATTGGCTGTCCTTCAACTGCGATCTGCCTCCCATGGATAACATCCTGGTTCGTGAGGCCGTTGGTCTGGCTACCAATATCGCCGAGCTTTGCGAAGACTACTTCAA
>WRDA01000163.1 GCA_009783675.1 Symbiobacteriaceae bacterium
CCGAATCGATCTTTTGACCCACGACTCGCTCCTGCATGGCCCTGCGGATGGTCTCAACTTCCGGAAGTTCGGGCAAGAGGAAGACTCCTTTCGTGTATCAGGAATGTTTTATGAGTACGTTTTTATCTGATGCTTAGTCCTTAACCGCATACCAGCTGTCGGCGACACCGATCTCCACCTCCAGAGGAACGCTGAGAGAAATCGCGTTGATCATCGTCTCCTGCATCAGGAGAGAGAGCTCAGCGACCTCCGCTAAGGGAGACTCGCAGAGCAGATCGTCGTGGACCTGAAGTAAGATTCGACTGGCCAGGCCCCTCTGTCGCATTTCACGATCCAGACGCAGCATAGCCAGCTTGATCAGATCGGCTGCACTACCCTGAATTGGTGTATTCAGAGCCGTACGCTCCGCATAACTGCGAATGGCATGATTGTGGCTATGGATCTCAGGAAGATAGCGCCGACGATTGAAAATAGTCGTCACGAAACCCTGGCTGCGAGCTAACGCCACCAACTCCTGCTGATAGGTGCGTATACGGGGATAGCGTTGGAAGAAGCGGTTGATGAACTCACTGGCCTGGCTGCGGCTGATGCCCAGCTGCGTTGCCAGACCGTAATCGGAGATGCCATAAACCACCCCGAAGTTCACCGCTTTCGCCAGAGAGCGTTGTGTTGAAGTAACCTGATCCAGCGGTGTGTCGAAGACCTCCGAGGCGGTGCGACGATGGATATCCTGCCCCTGATGATAGGCATCGATAAAGCGCGCATCCTGGGAGAGATGGGCGAGAATGCGCAGTTCGATCTGGGAGTAATCGGCTGCTACCAGACGCCACTCGGGAGTCGTGGGAATGAAAGCCTTGCGCAGCAAGCGCCCTTCGGGATGGCGTATGGGGATGTTCTGCAGGTTGGGATCACTGCTGGAGAGCCTGCCTGTAGCCACCACCGTCTGATGAAAGGTAGTGCGCAGCCGCCCATCGATCTCCACCAGCGGAATGAGCCCTTCGATATAGGTACCCTGGAGCTTTGCCAGCATGCGGTAACGCAGCAGCAGTTCGATGACTTCGTGCTTTCCGAGGAGGCCCTCCAGAGCCTCAGCATCGGTAGAGTAGCCTGTCTTCGTCTTTCTGCCACCTGGTAGGCCAAGTTTATCGAAGAGGATATTCCCCAGCTGCTTGGGAGAGTTGAGATTGAACACCTCGCCGACTAACGTATGGATACTGCTTTCCAGGATTTTCATCTCCCGGGAGAACTCCTGGCCAAGATGATGCAGTTCTTTCGTATCTACCTGGATTCCTGCTTCTTCCATCTCGGTTAACACTCCCGCCAGAGGAAGCTCGATATCCCTGTAGAGGCTCTCCAACCCCAGATCCTTCAGCTTAGCCAGCATCGGTAGCCATAGGGTGTGTAAGATCAGAGGAGAAGCCATATCGCCGGCAAGATCGGTCTGCGCTTTAGCCTCAACCTTGATCTCACTGCTGTCGGGTTTTTCTGTCACAGCAGACTCGGTTTGAGATTCCTGCTCCTCCATCAGGGGTAGAGCCGCTTCTATGGAGAAGAAACGCTCGGACAGAGTTCGCAGTTCAGGATCCTTTCCAGGATCACAGAGATAGGCCAGCAGAGCCAGATCTTCCACATTGGGCAGAGAGGTAGCCAGGAGATGACATAACTCCTTGACCCTCCAGGTGAGAAAAGCTCTGGAGTGTAAACTGCTGCCCAGAGCAGATAGCTGAGAAGGTGCCAGGGAGCAGTGAACGAGAGATAAGCAATCTACGGGAGAGGTGAGATCTGTGCCGACCAGATCACCGGTACTAAAAAGGAACTCCAGGGTGGCTTCCAAGCTCTCCCCCTGGACCGTGGCCTTGCGCCATCTGGAGGAGCTTGGTCTGGGTACTCCTTTGGGCAGGCTCCAGGTTACTGCCAGCAGTTGATGAGAGTTCAAAAGAATGTCCAGCCGGGAGTAGTCTACAAGCTGCGAGGTCATTTGGCCGGTCGGGGCAGATTTTACAGCCTCGAGGGCAGTAACAGGCATACCCTCCGATGGTGCAGTATTCAGCATAGACGCAGAGCCATCTGCAGCCTCCTGTAAAATAAGGCCTTGCTGCTGGTTGCTGGCTGCGGTCTTGGCCTCCGTGGCATTGAGCCGTGTCAGCAGTTGCCGCATGTCATAGCGTCGATAGAAGGCAGCCAGAGCCGGAAAATCCACTTCCTTCCAACAGAGATCGGCCAGAGATTGCACAGAACTCTGTAATGGATCGTCCCAGACAATCCTGGCTAAAAAATAGCTCAGCCTGGCCTGTTCGGCATAGGTTACCAGGTTTTCCCTGACTGTCCTGGTGGTACCGCTCTCCGGGTTCGCCAGCACTTCCTCCAACGAGCCGTGCTGCTTAAGTAGCTGGATCGCTGTCTTCTCACCAACCTTTGGCACCCCCGGAATATTATCCGAGGAATCCCCCATCAGAGCCTTCAGGTCGATCAGCTGCCCTGGTGTCAGGCCACCATAACGACTGGCGATGGCCGTCTCGTCGATGAGATCCATATCCCTGACACCGCTGCGGGAGAGGTAGAGGACCCTGACCAGGGGCTCCACCAATTGAAATGCATCACGGTCTCCGGTCACCAGGAGGACTTCCACATCTTCCCTGGCGAAGAGCTGCGACAGGGAGCCAAGGATATCGTCGGCTTCCAACCCAGCTTGCTCCACGATAGGGATTCGCCAACAGGAGAGCAGCTCCCTGACCAGATCGAACTGGGAGTAGAGCTCCTCTGGCATCTTCTGGCGGGTGCCTTTATACTCTTCATAGGCCAGACGACGAAAGGTAGGCTCCGGTCGATCGAAAGCCACCGCCAGATAGTCAACAGGGTATTCGGTAGTCAAGCGTAAAAGCATCGCTGCGAAACCATTGACCGCATTGGTGTAAACTCCCGAGGAGGTGCTCAACAGGGGAGTGGCGAAAAAGGCTCTGCTGACCAGACTGAAACCATCGATTATCATGGCTTTCATGAGGAAGACCTCCAATGCTGCGAGGTAAAAGGGTAACTGTCGTTTTTCAGACCAGCTATGGTTAGCTTAGCGAAGTGCGAGCCGTCTTCCATTTACCGCTGTTGAAACGATAGGTAACTATCAACCAGCGGACACACTGATCTGCCGACATTGCCAGCCAGGCACCGATCAGGCCAAAGTCGAAGACCACCACCAGGAGATGAGCGAAGACTACCCGCACTCCCCAGACCCCAATGAAGGTGGCATATAAAGGCCAGCTCGTATCTCCTGCTCCCCGTAAGGCACCAACATAGATAAATTGGGTGGATTGCATGATCTGCACGAAAGCGATGATCTTCAGCGCTACGGCGGCATTCTCCACGACCAGAGGATCGTTGGGAGCATAGAGCCAGGCGATCTGCGCGCCGAAGAGGAAGAAGATGACCCCCATAAACCCTGCAACCCAGGTACCGGTCTTCCTGGTTACCCTGGTGCTTTGTTCCGCCCAGTCAGGGCGTCTAGCACCCAGGGACTGTCCAACCAGAGTCGTGGCGGCCATGCCAAAGCCCATACCTGGACTGAAGGAGAGGGAGAAGATGCTCAAAGCCACCTGATGAGCGGCATAGATATCGGTCCCTAAGCCCGAGACGATTCTGACGAACTGGATCTGACCGAAACGCATCACGAATTGCTCCAGAGCAGCGGGAATGCCGATGGTGACCACGTTTTTCAGAAGCCCGAAATCGAAGGAAAACTTCTCCCGCCAGGAGATAGAGATGGGATGGTCGTGATGACTGACCACCGAAAGAGCCAGGATTGCTCCCAGGCTGCGGGAGATGATCCTGGATAAGCCGGCACCCGTTACGCCAAGGGCCGGGAAGAACCAGAGACCATTGATTAAGAAGACATTGCAAATCACATTAACGATATTACCGATAATATTATTCACCATCGGCGTACGGGTGTCTCCCGAGCCTCGCACCATGCTGTTGATGGACATCATCAGAACCGAGAAGGTAAAGCTAAGGGAGAGCAGCTCGAAATATCTGACTCCATAGGCCATGGTATCCTCCTGAGCACCCATGAAGAGAAGGATTGGCGTGGCTGCCAGATACATGATCACGCTGACTACCATGCCAAGGGCTACGACGATAACCAGAGTCTGTTTGGCAGCCTGTTTGGCCTCACCGATGCGCCCGGAACCGAAGAGACGAGCGATAACCGCTGTCACGCCGGTGTTCAGCGCC
>WRDA01000164.1 GCA_009783675.1 Symbiobacteriaceae bacterium
ATACTACTGCACATCCGAACAAAGCCAGCAGTATAGCCGATAATACCATGATTCACACCTCCTTAGGCCTGTCCCGACCCCGCCATATGCAGTCCTCTGGGAATGAGGATCCTCTGACAATGGGGTTTCATGGTCACGGTTATCTCTTTGGCCGTGCTGGTCTCGCCATCCACGGCATAGGTAAGCTCCCTTTGGCTGTGGACCTGCCACTTATGACATTTGGTATAGAGCAGCCGGCCTTCGAAAGTCGGATGCTGCAGATGCTGTCCCTGTTTGTAGAGGGAGAGGAGCTTGGGTAGCTCCAGATGGTTCACCGGACTGATCAGAGAGAGATCCAGTAGACCGTCGTCCAGACTGGCCTGAGGAGCAGCCTTATAGCCACCGCCATAGTAACTGCCATTGCCTCCCACCAGGATGGTCAGGCTCACCGCCTGCTGAGGATTGTCGTCGATGGTCAGTTGCACCTTGCGGTTTAACGGGCGCAGGATGGAGACCAGGACGGCAGCAGAGTAGGGCAATTCGTTATGTAACACACCCAGCTTGCGAAACTTAGTCATGTTCCGGGCCACGACAGCATCCAGGCCAACATTAGCCATGTTGATTGCCAGGCGCTGATTGACCTCCAGGAGATCGATGGTGACGACTGCTCCTTCGATCTGTGCCTTGAGATCCAGGAAAGGTTTGAGTTCACTGGCGATGCCCTTGCCGGAATCGATATATGTTGGTGCGACTGCATCCGGATCAGGATGCTCAGTATCCCCAGGCTTGGCATCTGCCTCCCCTGTCTGCAGCGTATCTCTGGTTTGAGGAAAGGCGTTATCGGGAGCGAAGTTCTTGATAAAATCGTTGCCACTGCCGATGGGCACGATGCCGATGATGACGTTGTTTGCTCCTCTGGCGCCGTTGACGATCTCGTTTAAGGTGCCGTCTCCGCCACAGGAGTAGATTACGATATCCTCCGGGGATTCTTCGGCAGCCTTACGAGTGGTCTCTTCGGCGTCGAAGGGTGCAGAAGTGCGGTGGATGCGATATTGCAGCGCCTGCTTGGTTGCGAAGGCGTCGATGATGCGGATGATCTCGTCTTTGTTAGCCGTCCCGGAAGCGGGATTGACGATGAAGAGATGACGCATTACTTCGTGTTGAGATGGTTCTGCAGGAAGCCCTGCAGTTTGGTGAGGCTCTCCAGGCTGAGGGAGTGCTCCATGCTGCAGGCATCCACCTCGGCGACTCCGGGATTAACACCAAGGACATCGGAGAGGAAGTGACGAAGGGCTACATGCCGCTCCTCTACCTCCTGACCGGCTTTTCGTCCGGCATCGGTAATAGAGATCAGGGAGTAGCGCTTCTGTTCGATGAGACCCGCATCCTTAAGGGGACGCAGTGCCCGGCTGACGGAAGCTCTGGATACGCCAAGGCGCTCGGCAACATCGATAGAGCGAATCTGGGGACTCTCTTCGGAAAGCTTAAGAATAGCTTCCAGATAATCCTGACTGGAAGCAGTGAGCCTGGCCAAAACGAACACCTCTTTGGGAGTTGAAAGTGTGTGAGGCGACCTTCTGTCGCCACACAATGTATAATGGATAATGGACAATGGACAATTAGGGGACGAAGAGTTCGTTATTGCGAGCTGCGTTCGGATTAGAACAGTTAGTAAAAGAGTGTTAGAGCATCTTGTTTAAAGAGCAGGGGAAATGGGCAATAACTTTAGTCTGCTCGGTTAAGCTGTGCCAGCAGTTCGGCTTCTATGCGGCGTTTGGCCTTGCCGAAGGGTTCGCCCTCCCTGGCAGAAATAGGTTTACCCAGCTGCAGGGTGTTGGTTTCTTCGTCCAGGCGAATGGGGACGAAAATGAGATGACGTTGGCGGCGTTGATAGTAATACTTCTCCAAATGGATGAAGCCGGTATACATACTCTCCATGCCGGAGCCATCGTTGCTGTAGTCGATATCGGGGAAGATGACGATATTTTCGTTATTGCAAAGGGCATCCACGGTTTGAGCGAAGGTAACATCCAAAGCCTGCTGAGGGTTACGATAAACCGGGATGACGCGCATGGCCTTACCCAGGCGGGGGACGTAGCGGGAGGCGATGAAGGCTGCCACCTTTGCCAGGGGAGTAAAGATGCCGAAACGGGCAGTAAAGGTATAATCGGCATACTGATGATAGCAGCTGTCTTCCTCACAGAAGACCTCCAGCATCCAGAGGCGCACCGGGATGCGCAGCCAGACCATCACCGCCAGAGCACCCTTTAAGTTCTGATGATGTCCGACGAAGACCACCGGTCGCCTGGGCAGAGCACCTTGCACAGTCAGCCTGGGTCCCTTGATGCGCAGGATACCCCTGGTGAGCAGGAAGAGGTTGCCGTAAGGTTGGATGGCCAGATTAGTCCGGCGCCAGTCCAGTTGTGTCCTGCGGCGATTGACATGGTCCTTGTGCTCTACCCCTCTGTTGATCAGGGCTCGCAGCATCAGGACGGTGATACGCCAGGTATCACGCACAGCTTTGAAGTGAGATGCCCTGTTGGCGTCGATATAGATGGTCTCGATAGGTATCTGCAGCATGGTCAGACGACGGCGACTGGCTTGGATGAGCATATTCATCTCATACTCGAAGCGCTCACCTCTGATGGCGGTCATCCAGGAGAGCTCCCGGCGGGGAATACCCCTCAGTCCGGTCTGGGTATCGCTGATATCCACTCCGAAAAGGGATTTGAAGGCCCGGGAGACCGTGCGATTACCATAGAGACTCTTTTTAGGCGTGGTTGAAGGATCGAACTCCCGCACCCCCAGCACCAGGCAACGATTAGCCTTCTGCAGCACCTCGCTGATGTGCAGGATATCCCCAGGGGTGTGCTGGCCATCGCTGTCGGCGGTGACAATGCCACCGATCTCCGGCCTGCGGGTCAGGATATAGTTGAAAGCGGTCTTTAAAGCCGCACCCTTGCCACGGTTGATATCGTGATGCAGGACCGTGACATTGGGATACCCCTTGAAGAGATTGAACAGGGGCAAATGCTCCTCTGCGCTGCCGTCGTTAACGATGATGATGATCTCGCCACTGCGGGTAAGATCATCCACCAGATCGACGAGTCGCTGAGAAGGGTTAAGGGATGGGATTACGATTGCGCATTGCATGATGATCACTCCACTGGCATAGTTCGCTATCTGCAGTATCTTCTCCTGCAACCCTGCCGTATACCAGACACTCGGGGTTTGAACAATCTGTGATATTATCCGGAGTTTAGATGCGTCCAGCCTCTGTCTTCGGCGATTTGGCATATACGTCTAAGGCGGTAATTCACCGCAGATTTGGTCAGGGAGAGCTGTTCGGCGATTTCCTGCAGGGAAGTTTCGGGATCATCGATACGGGCATGAGCCACTTCAAGCAGAGCCGGAGAAAGACGGTGCAACTGGCGATGGCGCTGCAGCCACATGATAGCCTCGGCCTGACGCGCTCCGGTCACCGACTGACGAATAGCATTTGCATTGTCGAGGTTTCGCTCGCGATTTGCTTTATTTGCCAGGTCCTTCTGTAGCAACTCGTCCTCATAACGCAGGCGATGCTGCATCCCGCCGATGCGAGTCAGAAAATCGGCGATGGCGTTACGGTTCTTCAAATAGACCAGATAACGGTCCTTACGCCTGGTAATGCCGGACTTCAGCTTGCTGGATTGCAGTAGCAGGCCTAACTCCCTGGCATGGAGTTCACTCTCGGAAATGAACTCCAGATGATAATCACCTGCCCGGGGATCGCTGAGTGAACCCGCGGCGATGAAAGCGCCCCGCAGATAGGCATGTCGACAGCAGTCCTGTTGGATCAAGGCGAGACTGCTCTGAGGCAGTAGGGCATCTTTCGCCTCACCCTTCTGTAGTAAGGCTAATAACCTGGTGATTTGAACCGCACCGGTGATCTGCAGGAGATAATTTCGCTGACTAGCCTGCAGACGCTCACCCCGCCGGGTGAAGAGCTGTGCCTTAAAACCCAATTCTTCCTTGAGGATTCGGTAGATGCGTCGCGCCACCTGGGCATGATTAGTGCGAAAACTGCAGGCGATCTCCTGAGCGTTGAACTCCAGAGTCCCTGCAAAGTCGAAGAAGGCCGCCAATTCGGCGACCAGGCAGTGCTGGTTAGACAGGGGCAAGCGGCAAAGCTCGCCCTTTAAGTCGGAAGAAAAAGACAAGGGGGCCTCCTGTGGATAGGATTTAGGATTTAGGATTTAGGATTTG
>WRDA01000165.1 GCA_009783675.1 Symbiobacteriaceae bacterium
CTCGAAGATGGCGAGATCACCGTCTTTTCCTATGGCGAGAGATCCGACTTTGTGATCAAGTCTTAAGGCTACAGCAGGGTTAAGGGTAATCATGCCGAGAGCGCGCAGATGAGGGACACCCACACGTACAGCTTCACCTGCAGATAATAACAGTGCCTGGTTGGAGAAGATAGGAGCATCGGTTATCAGAGAAACACAAATCCCTCGTTCATCCATTGCTTTGGCTACAGCCACATCACCGCCAGTAAGCTCGCCTACCCCTTCGACAATGCATACCGGCCCGAAACAAACGGCTCCACCACCTGCAGCGAGCTCGTCCAAATACTGATCCCCTGCCCACCCATGCTCGATAGTATACGACAGGTTGAACTCTTTGGCGACGGCAATGGCAGTGAGCATATCGAACTGCTCACAGTGGATCTTCAAAGGAATCTCACCGCGTAATACCGGTAGGAGTGCTTCGCTTTGCGCATCGAAGGCGGGAACTTTTTCCGTATCTTCAGCTGCCTCTGCTTGTTTACTCGAATACTCGGAGGCTTTACGCAAGGCGTCCCTTAACATGAAGGCAACGCCCATACGAGTAGCTGGCATTTGATTGCGCCTGCCGTAACCCTTAGGGTTACCTCCCAGGGCACATTTCATTGCCGCCGGGTTTTGAATCACCATGTCATATATATTACTGCCAGCCGTCTTGGCGGTAATAGCGTAACCACAGATTACATTGGCGCTGCCAGGAGGAATGCAGACAGTTGTCACCCCAACTTTGTGCGCGACCTGAAAGCTGGGATCCGTAACATCGATAGAGTGAATGATGTTCATTTGCGGAGTAATCGGGTTCGTATTCTCATTAACATCAGACTGTGCAGAATAGGTTTCGAAGCCACCGGCATGTGAATGGGCATCTATCATGCCAGGTATCACATGGAGACCACTGGCGTCCAGGACCTCTGCATCCACTGCGGAAAGGTTGTGGCCAATCTGAGTGATTACACCATCAACGATGAGAACATCGGCGTTGGCTAAGGTACCTGTCTCCTCAAGGGTATATACCGTGGCATTCTTTACTAACAGTGTTCCTTTACTCATACTCCCACCACCTTTCAGTTCTCAGAGTAGGACACACGCCCAGCAGTAATACAAGTTACGACTTTGGCATCATAACGAGTCAGAGGATTTTCCTTGCATACAATTATATCAGCGAGTTTACCTTCCTCCAGCGTCCCCACAATATCATCCACACCCAAAGCACGCGCCGGATTGATAGTTATCATCTCCAGGAGTTCTGAGGGAGTACCCCCGGCACTTGCAAAGCTGGCAACAGCCCACATCAGCTGTTCATAACCCGGCGGGTAAGCCGTATCATTACTGGTGGCAAGGGAAAGCTTCAAGCCCTGACGATATAAAGAGAGCAGTTGAGACGGATCTGTGCCGTATCTTGTGGCGTAGAGCATATAAGTTAAGTCACCCAGGATTACATGATACCCTTTCTCGATCACTTTAGCAGCACAGCTGGCAATACCGTAAGCTCCACAGATGACGAGTCTGATCGCATACTTGTCAGCCAGCAGAAGCATGGCCTCGATCTCCTGAGGAGAGAAGGCATTAACTAAGAAGGGGATCTCTCCTCGCAAGACACGACCCAGCTGTACGTTTTTTTCGTCATAATCCTTCTTATCCTTGTCCATATAGGCTTTAGCCTCACGGAATGCATCATCCAACATGAAGTACAACGCCATATGAGTGCGTGGGGTCTTCTCTGCCGAAGCAGACTTGGCCATTGAGGTGTAGTTCGCCTTCATAGCCATGGATTTTCTGATAAATACATCCTCTGTTCGTGCACCGTCGCTGTGAATGAATGCCATTTGCCCGGCGATCAGACTGATTGCACCTGGAGTCAACCCGTAGGATGTGATTCCTGTGCGGCTAAAGCGCTGACGTTTCAACTCTCGTAAATCAAATGAATGAACGATATCGAGATGAGGGTTTATTGAAGATGTCGTCTCCGAATCATCGTAAACCCTTTCGCCGAAACCATGTGCGCCAACTGAACTCATGGCGAGAATATAGCCGGGAAATACCTGAAATCCGGTGGCGTCGATAGTTTCCGTGTCGTTGCAGGATAGATTCTCACCAATGCGTAGAATGTGTTCACCCTGGGTAAGAATATCCCAGCCTGACTGCACGATTCCGCCAGGCAAGTGCAGGGTTCCATTCTTTACTAACAACGCATTACCTCCCTTACTCTTGAAATAGAATCTGCGAGAATAGGTTACTACAGTTTTACATATGATACCATAATCTTGATAGAAACTGTTGCCAAGAGAACCATAGGTTAGTTACAGAATGTGTGATGACCTTTTGTTTCCACAGATCCTGCCAAGTATCCTCTAAATAGCGTGATTTTTCCTCCTGTGTCAGTTTGCTATATTACGATATAGTATATCGTGATATAGCAAACTGACTCCATGGTCTTCATCTCAGGTACCGCTAAGTTTAGGAGCATTCTCTTTCTAACATCAAAATGTGTGCCGTTTGAAATCGAGCTGACATTGCGCCTTGGTTTTTCCCTAACATCATCATTTTGGCCTTGATTTTATACCTTTTAGGGTGTAGTTGGCAACATCCCGAAGCGTTTACAATTTAGCTGCAAAATCATGTCCACAGCTTACGACAGGCGCAGCTAATCAGATCTTTACCTTTTTCATGCCATCATCACCGTTAAAAAGGGTTGACTAGTCTGATCGATCGTCGCCTGCCTCATGGGGAGGTCGATTATAGATGAAAATGAAATGGAAGATTATAGCTCCGGTTAGTTTTATCCTGGTAGCACTGGTCATCCTGACGAGTCATGTGTCGTCTTTAAGGTTTGCCAGTTTCACCGAGGATCTGTTTCGCGACAGAGTATACCAGGCTGCCAGCGGGTTTAGGAAGCATCTGAGCGACTGTGAGTGGAACACTCAGGTCGCCTCGATGGTCATCGCGGCCAAGACAGCGCTACCGGAGGCCATAATTGCCGGAGATCGGGAAGAAATACAAAGCATCATCAACCATGCTGTCACCGTTAATAACGTAGACTTTTTTGTGATTACCGATAAAGACGGGACGGTCCTGGCACGTTCGCTCTATCCGGACCGCTACGGCGACTCCATCTTGAACCAACACAATGTCTATGAAGGAACACTTGGTAACTCCTCCACTTTTCTGGAGGTAGGGACCATGATAACGGTCTCTTTGCGTTCTGGTTGCCCGGTGTTCGACGATACCGGAGAGGTAATCGGAGTCGTCGTTTCGGGTATCCGTTTAGACTCCGAGGAGACTCTCAGCTGGTTCAAAGAGCATTATCATGCAGATTTTTCGGTGCATTACCAGGGTAAGCGTCTCGCTTCCACAATCACGGTAAACGGTCAGAGTATCGGAGATATCCCTATGGATGCCGATGCAGCCCACTGGGTCTACGAGCATAAGGAAGAATATTTCAAGGCAGTGGACATTATGGGCGAATCCTTTAGCTCCCTCTTTATTCCCCTGCTGGACAATGAAGGAGAGGTGTTCTCCGTTGTCACCGTCGCCTGGTCCAACCTCGAGCTTTTGGCTGAAAAGAATGCCATGCAGATGGGACTCATCGGTGTGGGAGTCATTGGATTACTTTGTTCATTAATAATCCTCCTGTTCATATCGGAAGGTATCACCCAGCCGGTTACTCTGTTGTCCCACCTGGTAGCCGATGTCACGCGAGGTAATATCAGCGAAATCGATCTTTGCCGTACAGAGTTCGCCAAAGACGAAATTGGCGTACTGACCAGGGATATGTATTCTATGGTAGAAGTCATCAAAGCCATCTCTAACGATCTGGCTCATCTGACCAGTGACTTGGATAGTTTCGGAGCCATGGAGATCCAAATCGACGAGAGCAGATATACCGGTTTCTACCGGGAAATCATCGATGGGATCCGCAGGTTGGCAGAATCAGTGGCTGTGATGCGCAAGATGATGGAGGTTTTAGACCATCTCGATACCATGATCTCTATTACCGATTTCGATTACAATCTGCTCTACGTGAATAACAGCATGATCGCCACGCATAATATTGATAGAGAAAACTATTTTGGCACCAAATGTTTTCGAACCATCCGCGGTTTAGATAACCCCTGCAATGTTTTCCAGCTTTGCCATGTGTTGCCAAATGCGGACCTCCTGCCCCA
>WRDA01000166.1 GCA_009783675.1 Symbiobacteriaceae bacterium
CGCCTCAGCACCACTTTCGTTCAGGGCGTAATCGATGCCCTGCTGGCGGCTTTGTAGCAAATCCTGGAAACGATGTTCGATATACTCGGGTTCGGTCAAAGTGCCAGAGAGCAGTTCAGCTTCCTGAATCAACGACTGTCCATAGCGCAACTCTTCCGTAGCATGTGCGGAGTTATAGACCAGAAGTTCACGCAGTGAATGGACCGGCAGATGAGATGCGAGCCCCTTGAGGTAAGCGTTGAGAGCAGGCTTGAACTCATAGAGCAGGACTTTGCTTCGCCAATCCTGTTGCCCTGCCATACCTGGTAATTCCACCTCGATTAATACTGCTCCAAGATCCTGCATCTCTTCCAGAGCAACCCCAAACGCTTTCCGCTGCTCTTCACTCATCTTTTCCAGTGGCTGTCTGACCACTCCCAGACGAACACCCTCCAGAGATGCGCTCTCAAGTGCCTGCAGATACTTTTTATTGACGCTGTAGGAGCCGTTCGTTGCTCCATCGAGAGGATCAGAGACAGCCAGGACTTCCAGCATTAGAGCCAGATCGGCAACACATTTAGCCAGGGGGCCAGCTGTATCCTGACTGGCAGCTATGGGTATGATGCCACGCCTGCTAATCAAACCGAGAGTCGGCTTTAGGCCAAAGACTCCAGCAGCCTGAGCCGGACTGAGGATGGAACCGCTGGTCTCTGTACCGATGGCAACCGGTACCAAACCAGCTCCGACGGCTGCACCCGATCCGGAAGAAGAGCCTCCGGGGCTCAGTGTTTCCGGTCCGAAGGGATTACGAACCTGTCCACCCAGAGCACTGTAGCCTCCTGGCATGTCTCTGGTCATGTAGTTTGCCCACTCAGTCATGTTAGCTTTACCCATGATCAGGGCTCCACTTTCCTTAAGAGCGCTGACCAGAGGCGCATCCTGACTGGGGTAATGATCACGCAGAGCCGTGGAACCTGCCGTCGTCGGCATACCAATGACATCAATATTGTCCTTAATCAATATCGGGATCCCGTGGAGAGGGCCTCGTATTGTGCCATCGCAACGCTCCTCACGATCAAGAGCTTCTGCTTCACAGAGTAGGTTTAGGTTGAGCGTACGCAGTGCATTCAAGCGAGGTCCTGTTTTGTCATAGGCAGCTACCCGTCTTAGATAGAACGAGACGAGTTCTGTTGAGCTGAGTTCATGCCTGGCCATGCGGCTCCTCAACTCCAACAGTGAGAGATTCAACAGATCATCCATAATTCAACACTCCTTTGGGGATAAGTATAACTTTTCCTTTTGTCGAGTTTCTCTTTGAATACTGCAGAAAGGGAGTCGAACGACCGATAAATTGATAGATAACACTTTTCTTATTTTCTCTGTTTGAAGAGGACTTCCTTCCTGCTAAAGGCAAATCAGCCAGGAGCAGGAAAACTCCCTTTTCATGCGGAAATTGTGTCTATCATATAAATTTTTACTTTTTCCGGAGGTGCTTGCATGCGTTATAGAACAAGTCGTTTGCTCCTTGTTCTGATGGTCTTTGCCCAGATTACTGGTCTGGTTGTTATACCATTACCCTTGGTTTCATCACAGAAGACAACATCAGTTCAGGCTGCATTACCGATAGATTTGGTCAACCACTGGGCTTCTGATACTTTCGCTTATTGGATGGATCAGGGTGTCCTGGGTGGCTATGAAGATGGTACAACCAGACCCGATGCCTCCCTGGAACGCTGCGAACTAATCGCATTTCTTAACAGAGCGATGGGCTACTCTACCCCTGGAGCCAGGCAGTTTAGTGATGTCTACTCGGCTGACTGGTATGCTAATGATTTTCTCATCGCTCGTCAAGCAGGGTATTTCAGTGGTTTCGAAAACAATTATGCCTTCCCGGCACAGCGGGTGACACGAGCTGAAGCGGCGACACTGCTTTGCCGTATCTTCAGCATGATGCCCCAGACTCCTCACGATGACCTCTCACGCTTTGCAGATTACGAGAATGCTCTCGTGGTCTCTCCGGCACGGTCAAGCCTGGAAGCCCTGGTTGAGCGTGGGTTTCTCTCCGGTTTTCCGGATAATACCCTGCGACCCGAAGAGCCTCTGACCCGCGCTGAACTGATGTCCATGTTCGGCAAGATAATGCCGCTCTATTTGAACCGTCCCGGCGTCAGTCATAATAACAATAACGCACAGGTAGACGGTAATACGGTCATTCGACAGGCTTCAGCAGAGTTACGCAACGCCACAATCAACGGCGATCTGATCATCGCACCTGGTGCTGGCGAAGGTTCCATCACCCTGACCGATGTCACTGTTAATGGGCGCATCCTGCTGGCTGGCAGTGGTACAGTCGATTTGACCAATTGCAGGGCAAATGATCTTATTGTCGCCAAGCGAGATGGTCGCAGGGTGATAGTCGACAGTAGTAACTCACATTTCGATCGCCTGGTCGTTCAATCACCAAGTGATATCGCTCTCGATAATAACTCCACTCTGAAAACACTCATCGTCGCCTCGGAAGCTTTAGACTCTCGTATCAAGCTGGATAGCGATCCCCGATCCATTGAGGTTTTTTCTCCTCAGGCAGTGGTGACTCTCTCCTCCTCCAGCGGTAGTTCACCAGGTGGCAGTAGCGAAGTGACCCCGCCGGTCACTCCACCCACCGTGCCACCAGGCTCCTCCGGAGTCGAAATACTGGATCCTAACCGCCCTCAGGTGTGGATGCCGATCATGCAGTATGTAATAACCATAGGCTCTCAGGTCTATATCGATGCTACCGTATATCCCTTAAATGCAGACAGTACACTGGCTTGGTCCACCAGCGACAGTAAAGTCGCCACCATCAGCAGTGATGGTATGGTAACCGGAATCGCCGAAGGTCGAGCCATCATATCAGCTGTCTCCAAAGCAAATCCACAACTCTCTGCTTCGGCAACAGTCATCGTCGAATATCGTAACATAGCATCCATCGCCATTAATAATACTTCCCTGACTCTGGCTGTGAAAAAGACCGCAACTCTGACTGCCACCCTTTTCCCCCTTATCGGAACTAAACCTCCCAAGGATGCAGTCTCCTGGTTTTCAGGTGATCCCAAGATCGCTACCGTCGATAATAGTGGCAAAGTAACCGGTGTGGCTATAGGAAAAACATCCATCTACGCATATGTGACCGAAGTACCTTCGGTGCAAGCCCGAAGTAATATCAGTGTCATCGTCAGTGGCACTCTGATAGACACCCTGAATCTCAGTGATTCTAATGTCACCATGATGGTTGGGGAGTCAAGGCGCTTCGATTCGGTCACCCTTCCCACTAAAGCAACCCTGCAGCATGTCAACTGGTGGGCCAGTGACTCATCGGTAGTCGACGTCAATGTCCGAACTAAAGACGCCAAGGTTGACAGTACCTTCGCGGAAGTCAAAGCAGTAACCCCCGGTCAGATCGTTCTCTATGCCGAGACGACTGATGGCAGCGATCTCTCCGCATCCTGCCGTATTACTGTCATCCCTGCTCCTGCCAGAGGCATGCGTCTGGAGATACCCCGCACAGTATTGGAAGTTGGTTCACGCGTCGATGCGCAGGTCATCTTCGATCCACCTTTCGCTGCCAATCGCGAAGTACGCTGGGAGAGCACAAATCCTCAATATATAAGTATCACCAAGACCAGCCGTTATAACGTGAATGGCGACCCTATCTGGGAGATCTGGGCACATCGTGAAACCCTAACTCAGGGCATGACTGTCTTTATGGTCGCTTACGCCGAGAGTTATGCATCTAATCCGGCGAATACCTGGGCTGTACAGCGTCAGCAGATTACTGTCTCCGGTGTGGGTGCCGAAAATATCACCTTTGACTACGGCAGCAACCTGCCTTTGGGCAGTGACAGCCACAACAGCATTCGGGTCAACATGGGACGTAATGGTAATATCAGAAATATAGCCATGAATGTCCTTCCTCGTTCTGCTTCGGATAAAAAGCTTCTCTTCGAGAGTCTGGACGAAAGTATCTTCACTGTCCAGGCAACTGATGATATAACAGCAACCATTCGCGGAGTCCGACCGGGAGTATCCAGGATACGGGTTACCCATGAAACTACAGGCCTAGTACGAGAGTTCTGGGTTGTCGTTGCCTCTGACGCATTCGTCGAGTTCCTGGCCAGCCTTGACGCCAGCACAAGTGGTTACAATGCCCTGACCGAGCCTCAGCGTTTCTTCCGC
>WRDA01000167.1 GCA_009783675.1 Symbiobacteriaceae bacterium
GATGATCTTTTTCACGACGAAACCTGGCCTAAGGCAGCCGTATGCTTGATCATCTTCAGGCGGATGAACTCTTCACGTTCCCGTTCCTCTAAAACCTCATTGATCCACATAACCGTCTCCTCATACTGAGGAATGATGATGTTCTTCAACGCGTTGGAGCGTTTTTGGGTTTTGCGGATCTCTTCAGTCAGGCGATAGACGCCTATTTCGACCTGAGTCAGGAGTCTGGTCAGGTGTTTGACCTGCTGAAATGCGAGGTAAGCCTCATCCAAAAAATGGTTGCTCTGACTGATGCCATAAGGCATTTCGGGAGGAGGTGTATCCTGCATAATGACTTGAGGGATCTCCACGCCCATGACCGAGTGAAAGGTCAGGCTTACTCCGGTTTCCACAGGGACAGCAGCGACCAGGTCACGGTCATTTACATAGCCAAGGGTTAGATTGGCTCGCTGCAAGGCAGTATAAGCAGCATCGAAGACCTGACTGAGTTCGCTGCGAAGAGTACGCACACTGTCTAACAGCTGCATCAGTTCGTTGATGAGAATGGTTCTTTTGCGATCCAAAAGCTCATACCCGGTTCTGGCCATTTCCAGGGAGTGCTTGACAGCCAGAAGGTTACCCTTGGTCGGAGCCAGACGTGGCATGGAGAATCACCACCTGTCAGGAATAGACGCACATGAACTACGTTCCCCCTGAAGGATGATAGATATGTGCGGTTATCACCGCGCTGATGCGCGGTGCTGGAGCGTAGCTCCAGTGAATGCAGGCAGGCTTTGCCTGCCGGAATGAGGGAGTATGAGGGTGGAACCCTCATCTAACAGGGCTGTTACCAAGTTTTAGTAGTTAAGACTTGGAGCCGGGATAATATTTGGCGAGCATGGCATCATCGATGCGGTCCAGATCCTCTCGTGGTAACAGGGAGAGAATCTCCCAACCCAGGTCCAGGGTCTGGAGGATGGCTCGGTTATCATGGAAGCTCTGGCTTAAGTAACGTTTTTCGAAGGCTTTGCCGAACTCGATATACAGCCTGTCGTGTTCCATCAGTTCCTCTTCGCCGATGACCGAGGCTAAGGCACGCACATCCTGCACCCTGGCGTAGCTGGCGAAGAGTTGGTTAGCCAGGGGAGCGTGGTCTTCTCTGGTGAACCCTTCGCCGATGCCATCCTTCATCAGGCGCGAAAGGGAAGGCAAGACGGAGATTGGCGGATAGATGCCGGTATTATCCAGGTAGCGATCGAGAACGATCTGCCCTTCAGTGATATAACCGGTCAGATCTGGAATAGGGTGAGTAATGTCATCGTTAGGCATAGTCAGAATCGGCAATTGGGTAATGGAGCCTTTCCTGCCCTCTACGATGCCAGCCCGTTCATAGAGGGATGCCAGATCGGAGTAGAGATAGCCAGGGAATCCCTTACGTCCTGGTATCTCACCCTTGGAGGAAGCAAACTCCCGTAGAGCCTCACAGTAGGAAGTGAGGTCGGTAAGGATTACCAGGATGTGCATATCAAGCTCGAAGGCCAGGTATTCAGCGACGGTGAGGGCGCAGCGGGGGGTTAAAATGCGTTCGATGATCGGATCATTGGAAAGGTTAAGAAACATCACCGCACGTTGCATGACTTCAGCAGCTTCGAAGGCTCTGCGGAAATAGTCGGCTACATCGTTTTTTACTCCCATGGCTGCAAAGACGATGCCGAATCGTTCCCCGTTGGCAGCATCACTGCCGGCTTCGGCTAACCTGGCCTGGCGCACGATCTGCGCCGCCATGCGATTATGTTGCAGGCCAGCACCGGAAAAGATGGGCAGCTTCTGGCCACGGATGAGGGTGGAGAGCCCATCGATACCCGAGAGTCCGGTCTGGATGTAATTGCGGGGATAGACACGCGTGACAGGATTTAAGGGACGCCCGTTGATATCGGCCCGTTCTTTGGCATAAACCTCGCCCAGGCCGTCCAGGGGTTTCCCGGCACCGTTGAAGGTTCGCCCTAACAGCTCGGGGGAGAGGGGTATCTCCACGGGATGACCGAGGAGCCTGGTGCGGGTGTTGGTCAGAGAGATGCCATGAGCACCCTCGAAGACCTGTATCAGGACTCTGCTGCCTTCAATCTGGACGATGCGTCCGGTACGCCGGCTGCCGTCCTCTAAGATAAACTCTACCATCTCCTCGAAGGAAGCCTCACTGACCCCATCGAGAATAACCAGAGATCCGTTGATGGACTTTAACCCTAAATATTGCAGCAAAGAAATCACCTCAAGATAATGACTGAGCAGATGCACATAAGAATGATTGCCCAGAGACAAGAAATCTGTGTTTACAGTGTCTGGAAGAAGGTTCTTATCTCCTGAACATAAGCCTGGAACTTTTCCGGCTCCTCGTTAGTAATGTCATATTTCATGCGGATGATCTTCTCGCTCAGACCACCCTGCAGAATCCTGCTGAGAGGTATACGTCTGCGTACGGCCTCGCGAGCCGAGGTATCGAAAGCCAGAATGACATCCATCATCGACTTTTGCTTCGCCAGGGAAGCGAAACTGTCCTGAGGCTGAAAAGCGTTCTGCTGCAGGAAACCGACACGTATGAGGCGAGCCACTTCCAGGACCAGCCTCTGGTCATCGGGCAGGACATCGGCGCCAACCAGTTTGACCGTCTCCATCAGACGATCCTCCTCCTGGAGAATGGCTGCCAGGCGATTGCGACTCTCTGCGAAACCACGGTCCACTTTCTGGCGATAGTAGCGGCTGAGGTCCTCGAGGTACTCGCTGTAGCTGTCGGACCAATTGATAGCCGGATAGTGCCTGGCATAAGCCAGTGGCTTGTCCAGGGCCCAGAAACAGCGGACATAGCGCTTGGTGTTCTGCGTTACCGGCTCGGAGAAATCCGATCCCTGGGGGGAAACCGCTCCGATGATCGTAATCGATCCAATGCGGCCACAGAGAGTCTCTACCTCCCCGGCGCGTTCGTAAAACTGAGCGATGCGGGAGGGCAAATAGGCGGGGAAGCCCTCCTCTGCCGGCATCTCTTCCAGGCGTCCGGAGATTTCCCGTAGAGCCTCAGCCCAGCGAGAGGTGGAGTCGGCCATGACCGCCACATGATATCCCATATCACGGTAGTACTCCGCCATGGTAATCCCGGTATAGATGGAAGCTTCCCGAGCAGCCACAGGCATGTTGGAGGTATTGGCGATGAGGATGGTGCGCTCCAGGAGAGAACGTCCGGTATTAGGATCGATCAACTCGCCAAACTCCTGCAGGACCTGAGTCATCTCGTTGCCTCGTTCGCCACAGCCAATATAGATGATGATATCAGCATCGCAATATTTAGCCAGCTGATGCTGGGTCATCGTCTTGCCGGTGCCGAAACCTCCTGGTATTGCGGCTGTTCCTCCCTTGGCAATGGGAAAGAGGGTGTCGATGACCCTGAGTCCGGTAACCAGTGGTTGGGAGGCAGTGCGGCGCTGTCTGACCGGGCGGGCGATGCGTATAGGCCAGCTCTGAGCCAGCTGCAGCTGGTGTAACCTGCCATCGGCATCTTTCAGAGTAATGATATCCTCGGATATTGAATAGCTTCCTGGCTCTTTGACGGCTATGACTTCGCCCTGCACGCCGGGTGGCACTAAAGAGCGGTGTTCGATGAGAGGGGTCTCCTGGCAGGTTGCGAAGATCGCACCTGCCGGCAACCATTCACCGATTTGCACCGCTGGTTTGGTAGGCCAGAGGGTCTGACGGGGTAAGGGGTCGAAGCGACTGCCCACGGCTACATAGGGGCCGTCGCTGGCAGGCATATCCTTCAGGGGACGTTGGATGCCGTCGTAGATAGCGCATAACATGCCGGGTCCCAGGGTGACCCGCTGCGGGCCGCCGCTGGATACCACCGGTTCTCCAGGAGAAAGGCCGGTCGTAGGTTCATAAACCTGGATGGTCGTCTCCTGCTCGTTGACCCCGATGACTTCACCGATGAGGCGATTATGGCCCACATAGACCATCTCGAGTAAAGCGAAGTCCTTGCTCTGACGCACCCGAACCACTGGACCATTGACGGAAAAAACTTCATTTGCCATATCTGCGATCCCTTCACCAGACAATATGCAGTCCGCTCTCTTCGTAAAACCATTGCTTTTCGTTTTCCAGGCGGGTTTCCAGTCTCTCATCGAGAAGCATGTTTAGGTGGGGCAGCCAAACCAAA
>WRDA01000168.1 GCA_009783675.1 Symbiobacteriaceae bacterium
CAACATCGAAGGCACAGCTGTCGATTACCCCGTGGTGCGCGCTGAGGATAACCTGACCTATATCGATCATTCCTTCAACGGTAAGCGCAACTCCAGCGGTGCTATCTTCATGGATTATCGTTGTAACCAGGGCTTCGATGACCCTCTTTGCCTAATCTACGGGCATAATATGAAGGATGGCTCCATGTTTCATACTCTGATAAGTTACCTGGACCCTGAGTTCAGGGAGGCTCACCTGAAGCTTACCATTATCACCCACGAAGGTCAGGTTCTGCCTTACCGCATCAGCGATGTTCGCTGGACCGATGCCTTCGACCAGGTATTCTTTCATGAAATCTCTCAAGATGCAGAAGACCACCTGTTGATCCTTTCAACCTGCTCCTCCGATGTGGACCCGGATGCCAGACTCTTAGTGTTCGCCAAACCAGTTGAGGATAAGTAACTAGCCTGAAACCTGCTTCGGAGATAACAAGTGATCCCCTCGCACGTTTCGGCTAGTCTGATCTGAGATGGGGACTCCAAGTCCCCATTCCCCTGGACGGGAGCTTCGCTCCCGCACCGTGCATTCGCACGGTGA
The DNA here is from genome assembly GCA_009783675.1 of Symbiobacteriaceae bacterium. Taxonomy (GTDB): domain Bacteria; phylum Bacillota; class JAAYKD01; order JAAYKD01; family WRDA01; genus WRDA01. The sequence continues at coordinate 578 of WRDA01000168.1, forward strand.
TAGCCGCATATATATATCATTCTAGTGGGAGAACATAGTTCTTGTGCGCCTATTCGTTTTACTAACGTAGCAACGATCACAGCATTCTAAAGGAGGCCCCAATGATGTCAGGAAAGACGAAGAAACTGTTGCCCCTGCTGGTGTTGATTGCCGCCGTGCTCTGCAGCACGGTGAACCCTGTCTTCGCCGCAGATCCCCTCTTGCGCATGGTGTTAAGGTACTATGACAATATTCAGATTACCTACGCCATCAGCTACCCTGCCGGCTATGACCGGGGTGAATGGGAGGGTCCCGAGGATATTCCCATCGGAGGAATAGGGACACCTGGCCCTGGACAATTCGACATTGACTCTTACCTCGCCACCCAGATCTATTGTGTCGATCCTTTTGCTACCTTTCACGGTAATGTCCCAGGATTAGGCGGAAGCAACAAGTGGAGCATAGACGCCATGGCCGACACTATTACCGGCTATGTCTCGGCTGCTCCCTGGATTATGTCGGGAGCCATGCAGAAGTACGGGGATGCAGTCGGCTGGATCGCTGCCAATGGCTACCGTGGCGTTTATAATTACAGCGGAGAGCATGACCAGGAGGGTAAGGACAGCATCGTTCGCCTAACTGCAATGTTCCCGACAGTAGGAACCATCGACAGGGAAATCGCTGTCATGGCCACCAAAGTGGCGATCTGGAAACTCCTGGAGCCGGAGGCTGTACAGGTTGTGAAAACGACCCTGGATAACAGGCCAGCCATGCGGACAACCTTCGATGCTCTGGTCAAGGCTCTGGTGGATGAAGGTTTAAAACAGATTAATCCCAAAGATAAGATGGCGCCTCTCCCCGGGGAGATCGCAACCACCAGTCTGAATCTGGAGATCGATAATTCGAACGCTGAATACCGCGTCATCGATGGAAGCTCCTTTGATTACATCGGACCCCTCTCTCTAAGCGGTTGGCTGGAAAACTCTCCATCTGCTGGCAGCCCAAATCTGTCTAAAGTCTTCCTTACAGCCAGCGGCTTAAACTCTGCAGGAGTGCAGTTCGTAGCCGAGACTACAGGCCAGCCTGGAGCGGTCCTGCCAAGCGATACCCTCTTTGGTACCATCCGCAGCGAGCAGTATATCGGCGGCCGCAGCAGCGGTGACGCCTGGGTCAGCGATAACTTCTACCTGGCAATACCTAAGAGCCGTGATAATCCTGCTAATGGTGACCAGCTCCTGATAAAGGCTATGGCTATGGCTGAAGGAGCTCAGGTAGTCGAGGGCACGCCCATCGTCCTGGCTTTCGCCAAAGACGGTGTGCAGGATTGGAACGCCATCCAGGCTTTCGTCGGTGGCACTTCCCGCATCACCAGCGTCAATCTTTATGCCGAAACCGACTGGTCTACCGGCAACACCCCCTTAGGAGAGCTCTATATCTCTAAAAAGGTCGAAAATTCTACCCCCGACAGCGTCGACCATCTTTTCACCTTCGCAGTTTACTACAACAGCAGCACCGATTTCACCTCGGCGACCAGGCTTAACCTGAAGGATTATCTCGTCTCCGGTGTCATCAGTAAGGATACGACAAACAATACCTTCACCCTGAAAAACGGTGGCCTGGCTCTCATCGAAGGCCTGCCCATAATCGTTAGCGGCGGTAATTTAAACTTCACTTATAATTACTGGATAGAGGAACTCTCCCTGCCCGATCGTTACGATCCACCACAGTTTGAAGTCAGCATGGGTCTCACCGCTCCAGGCTACACCGTGAACGGGAACCTGGCTGGTCCCTTCCGTCTGGATCCCGATGAGGATCTGGAGCTGGCTTTCGTTACCGTCACCAACACCTTTATGCCGGCTACCGGTAACCTGATGATCTACAAGAACCTGGCTGGCAGCTACGAAGATTGGGGGGTGGACAACAGCACGGTCTATTCCATCCAGGTCAAGGATGCCACCAACAATAATTACCTTAGATTCAGCGGTGTCAGTCCCACCTTCACCTGCATCGGCAACAGCGGCAGCAGCGACCGCAGAACCGGCGATACCCTCACTTTCAGCGCAGGACAGAGGATCACCATCACTGGTCTCTGGGCGGATGTAGCTTACGTAGTCGAGGAAGTCGAAGGGGCTAACTACGAGATAAGCTACTCCGGCAACAACGTCATTTTGGGTGAAGGGCAGAACAATACGGTAACCATCACCAACACCTTCGAACATGGCACCGGGGATCTGGTCATTAATAAGCGTCTGGCTGGCAATTATCCCGAATGGGGCGTCAACCAGGATACTCTCTTCAAGGTACGGGTTAAGGATACGACCAATGATGTCTACCTTCTCTTCAGCGGTACAGGTCCTTCATATACCTGTATCGGTAACAGTGGCAGCAATAATCCCAGCTCGGGTGACCTCATTACTCTGACCGCCGGGCAGCCGGTGACCATCACCAACCTCTGGGCCAATGTGACCTATGAGGTGGAGGAACTCAGCGGTGCCAACTACGCCATCAGTTACCAGGGTAATGGCGTGATGTTCGAAGAAGGTCAGAATAGCACTGTAACGGTGACGAACACTTTTAGCTCCGGTACCGGCAACCTGATCATCGATAAGCGCCTGGCTGGCAGCTTCACCGACTGGGGCGTGGACAACGCCACCGTATTTAAAGTCACGATTAAGGACACTACTCTGGACAATTATCTCCTCTTTAAAACAGTTCCCGAAATCGATGGCAGCTACCGCTGCATAGGTAATAACGTCGGCGGACTCAGCGAAACCTACACTGGTGAGACCACCATGGAGCTGCCGGTAAGCGGGCAGCAGCCTCTGATCATCTCCAACCTCTGGCTGGGAGCAGTCTACGTGGCTGAAGAAGCTGCCAGCCCCCATAGCAAACCGAGCTATACCGGCAATGGTGCTGTCTATACGCCAGGGCAAAACAGCTCAATTACCATCACCAACACCTATGAACACGGCACCGGTGCCATCATCGTCAAGAAGGATCTGGCTGGCAGCTATGGTGGCTGGGGCGTTAACAACAACACCACCTTCGAAGTCACCATCAGGGACCGGACCGACAACAACACCCTGCTCTTCAAAACTACCCCGGAGGCAGACGGCACTTTCCGCTGCATCGGCAATGATGTTAACGGACTGAGTGAAGCCTATAGCGGGGAGACCACGACCAAGCTGACTTTTTCGGCAGGACGCCCCCTGGCAGTAAGCAACCTTTGGGCAAATCATGTCTACGAGGTCATTGAGACGGCTGGTAGCCATCTGGATGTAGCGTATATCGGTAATGGCACCGCCTTCCAGGATGGGCAAAACAGCGTGGTCACCGTGGTCAACACCTATGATCCTACTGAACCTCCCGGACCGGATGTGCCCCAGATACCTCACGTACCTGGTCGCCCACCGGAGCAACCCAATCGTCCCGGCGAGCCTGAAGATCCTGACGAGCCGATCGAGCCAGGTATACCAGGTATCCCCGGGCATCCAGGAGGATTCGATCCTGGTGAACCCGGAGACCCTGACGAACCTGGTGAACCTGGCAAACCCAATATTCCTGAGGTTCCCGAAACGCCTGATAAACCGCACATCCCCGAGGAACCGGATACTCCCAAG
>WRDA01000169.1 GCA_009783675.1 Symbiobacteriaceae bacterium
AGCTGGGCATCAGACTCAACTTTGAAGCCTCGATGCTGACTACGGGTGTTGATAACCCTCTGGATAAGAGCTCGTGGAGTAACTTTACAACGAACCCTCTCCTGGCTCCACCCACTAACGCAAACGCTGCTGCGATAGCCACAAAAGTCGATCCACGGCCGAACTCCTACACCTGGGAACCCCAGCAAGGTATGAACAATGTGGCTAAATACACTCATAGTATCATCAACGAAACCAGCTATCTGTATACTGGGGTACATTTCAGTTACGGTGGGGGATACTATAGTACAAGCAAAACTGGTGAGTGGGGACGCGATTATCGCTATCCACTTGCTCGCTTCTTCACCGGCATTAATCGACTGGAGGAAGGCTTACCCCTCGTGTTGCGTCGCAACGCGACTGGAGCCTTTAGCTCCACTTTTAGTATATCAGGAACCGCCCGAGGCTGGCATCTGACCAGGGTCAGCGGTTTAATCTCTATCCCCACAGACATCATTTGGTTGGCGGAAAGCTGGACCCGGGATAGAATAACCAACGATTGGCGAAAAGGAGAGAACCTGGACTGGGTCCCTGACAGTGAAGACGCAGTACCGCTAAGTTCAGAGAAGGGTTGGTGGGCTATCAAGGCGGGGAAGACCCTGGACCCTGAGTATACCACAGGGACTAGTCCCTTATGCGTATACTATGAACTATTCGAAACTGAGGGAGGTACAGTGTATCCCCTGGGTTTCATCAGGCTGGCTGAAACGACAGCTATCGAAAGCCTGACAGGAGTTGATATTCCAGCACATGCGAACTTCATCCCTCATGATAGAGTGGCCTGGAGCGGTGATGGTGGCTACTATCGCCGCAACTACAGTGTAGAACTATTGGACACCATGATGTTTTTGGCTCCCAAGACCATAGACACCAGTCTGAACACAGCCATAGTCGGTGCAGGTGAATACAACCGCTTGCATCCAGCTGACTATTCCATCACTTCGGTTTTTATTTACGAGTACATAGAGTATCTCCACTATCAGAACCCCAATCTTGGCACAATTGGTGGCACAGAAGCCACAGACTACCAGAACTATGCTCCGGTGACCATCGAATATAAGCGAGCCTCCATGAGCAAAGAGGGAGACGGCCCCAACGATGGCTGGCTGGTCGCTGGCACAGTATTACGCAATGGCAGCACTTACACCTATACCCCCATCTACGCCGGTGCACCTCAGCTGCAAACACCTGCCGCGACTATGAGTGCCACCAACCAGCTGATCCTGCCCTACGATACCTATGAGCTACGTTTTCTGCACAGCAATAACCGCTATCAGGTGGATATCGACGCTCGCTTCAAGGTGCAGCTCAACTCCACCGAGCATGTTCTGAGTATCCTGAAAGAGGTCGACGAGGCGACTCTGGTCAATGTCAGCTCCTTCGTGGTCAGAGACGACAATAATATTATCCAGAATACCAGAGATCACAGCCAGATTTGGGTGAACAATGGTGTCAATAACGGCTCACCGGCAGAGACGCTGAAGCGCCAAATCATGGAGCATGACTTCCTGCGTTTTGACACCAAATATGCAAACTTCGGCACTGCAACCTATGTTGCAGGTGACACGGCGGTAATGCATTACTCTTCCCAGGTTCATCTCCTGCGCATGCCTTCGGGATCGAATCTGAGTAAGACTGCTTCGCCAACAGAGGATAAGCAAAATGATCCTGTCTTCGAAATGCACGAAAATGGCGCCTATGTCCTAGATGAGGATGGAGAGCCGATTCCGGTTTATCTAAAAGATAGCGAAGGCGAGATCCTGAGGGATCATACCGGTGAACCCATTCAAGCCACCCAGCATATCATGGTCAGTCGCCAACAGTTGGAAGCTTATGAGTTCGTCCAATATGATCCCAGCGATGTCCTGGGAGCCGACGCTTCTCATGCTCAGCGGGTGGCCTATCTGGAAGAGGATGGTCTGATCACCAGACAGATGACAGGTACCTTTTACGATCTGCTACCTGCGGGTACCAGCATCCGAGAGCTGGAGGTTCGGACCTACTTCGCAGGTAACAGCTGGGCTGATGGCAACAGCCGCATCCTCGCTACAGATGATTATACCGTTCAACTGATAGCTAACTGGCAGGGTTCGGGACGCACCATGCTCATCGTGGAAATAAAAGCGCCGGAGAACCAGAGCTTTTATGATCTGCCCACGGCTAACGGCGGCAACCCCATACGTGGTCCTAACTACCATGTCGTCGTCGGGGATAATTATCACACCCTCTATACCGGTTTTATGCTCAGGTTTGTTCTGGTAACTACTTACGAGAACATCTATGACCGTCTGTTTAATAACGCATATAATTCTATTAACCTGGCTGCTTATCGCTCCGCAATCGGCACTCGTTTGCAGGGAGCCCCGGCAAATGCTCCTGACCCGCTTACCTCGAATTCTGCTTTCGCTTATTTCAGGAGTCTGCAAAGTGCACCGGGGGAAGCCACCAGAGATGATGGCAACTTCGACACCATTTATGATTCAGCTGGTGTGAGCTTCGTCGCTCCAGCCATTGCGGTGGATGGCATCTATAAGAATGTCAAATCAGAGAAGGATGTCGTCTTCACAGCTAAGACCGAAACGGTGCCCGGTGGCCTCTATTCTTATCAGCTAAGGTTCCAGGGTTCCCGCATCGCCGGGGAGTTCTCCCGTAATGTAGTCCTCTACGATGTGCTGGAGACCAGGGGCAAGTGGAAAGGTACAATCGAGTCCGTAGATGTCAGGGACATTCGGGCTAAAGGCATCGCTGTCGAAGTCTATTACTCCACCATCCCTAATCTGCTACCTATTGACATTGTCGGAGGTTATGCTAGAGCCACCGAGCAGGCGGACTTCTCAGCCGTCATCACAATCGATGATGAAACCATACCTGTCTGGCAGTATGCCATTCTGGAGGATGGTGAGTTCTGGACAGTACACGCAGGGTTGCAAAAAAGTATTACAGCTATTGCCATCGACCTCAGCCGCAGGACTACACCTGCGTTGACAGATCCCGATAAGAACGACGGGACAGGAGGATGGCTTTATACCTTCCGCGATGGGGATTCCGCAGCGGCCGTCATCAATATGCGAGCTCCTAATCGAGGGGATGAGCAGATCGAGGAGATTATCCTGGCTCAGCTGCAGGCAATGAACTATATCGGCTACGCTAAGCGTCTCCTGGACGATCAGGAGAAGGATGTTCCGGCAGCGGCGATTTCAACGCATACCTCGGTCACCATTCGGGAGGCTATCTTCGATATCTCCAAGAGCGCAGATCCTGCCAGCGGAAGCGAAGCCAAACCCCGACCGGTTAACCCAGGGGAGATCATCGAATATACCATCTCGCTGCACAATAAGGACCTCTTCCCGGTGAGTGGAGTTAAGGCGGAAGATATCCTGCCAGCCGGGGTGACGATTCTCAACGAGGATGAACACAGGATACGTTATTATTATGGCACGGATCCTCGCACGGCAGTGGTCATGCCTCTGTATGATGAGGATAATCCACTGGCGACCAGCGTGGACAGAGATGAGCAGAAGCTTTCCTTCGTTATCGCCGACATTCGCGCCTTACAAACAGCAAACATTATTATTCCTGTCCGCATCGAGGAAGAGGTCGGTCCCATTGTCAACAACGCAGTTCTGCTGGAGATCAATGGTGGAGAGTATGAGACGATCAGTAACGCAGTCTATCATCAGATCTACCCAAGCCTGGTGCTGAAAGCGCAGAAAGAACTGGAGGGTCGGGATCTGCGAATGCTGCCCAGCGGGCGGGGAGAATTCAACTTCGTCATCACCGAGACCACTGATTGGAAGAAGGATCCGGCACAGTTGCAGACCGTTACGGCTACCCACGATGCAGAGGGCAAGGTCGTCTTTGCTGACCTCTTCTTCACCGAACCAGGGAGTTATACTTTCGCAGTATCCGAAGTATCCGGGAGTCTTAGTGGCATTACCTATGATTCGACTGTATTCACTGTAACCGTAGTAGTAACGAAGAGTTCGGAAGACGAATCCTTTATCATCTCGGAAGTCCTGGTGGATGGAGAAAAGGACGGAGAGATCCTATTCAGCAACACCTTCATCCCACCGAAGATCGAACTGAATCTGCAGACCCCGGCTTCTGCGACTCTGCCCCTGGCCAGCGTTATC
>WRDA01000170.1 GCA_009783675.1 Symbiobacteriaceae bacterium
ATGACTCAGGTAGGCATCCCTTCGGCGATCGAGCAGTTCGTCATGCGTGGCGGTAACCTGATCTTCGCGACCACGGTCACCGGACTTGGCACTGTGACTTATGCGGCTCATGTGGTGGCCATGAATATTAACTCATTGTCTATGGCGCCTGGTATGGGCTTTGGCATGGCGGCAACGGCGCTGGTGGGGCAGAGTCTGGGAGCCAAGCGTCCCGACTGGGCAGAGGCCTGTGGCTGGCAGACCCAGAAGATGAGTATGACCATGGCGATTCCCATGACCATGCTCTTCCTCTTCGCCGGCACCTTTATCGCCCGCTTCTACAGCAACGATCCGGAGGTTATCAACCAGGCGGGAGCTGTCCTGAAGATCGTGGCTTTCACTCAGATCCCTCAGATGTCCCAGGTGGTTCTGGCTGGAGGTCTGCGGGGAGCAGGGGATACTAAATGGCCCCTGATCTCTACGACAATAGGGATCTGGGGCTTTCGGGTGGTTCTGGCTAAGATCCTGGTGGACATGCTTGGCTATGGCCTGATGGGAGCCTGGATCGCCCTGGCTGTGGACCAGCTGGTGCGTTCAGCAGTCATCCTCTGGCGCTACCGCACCGGGAAGTGGAAGACGATCAAGGTGTAGGATTTAGGATCTAGGATCTAGGATTTGGGATTTATTAGCTCGCGGGCGTAGCTTAGTTTTGCTGCTAAGCTACGTCGGCGGGCTTCTTCATCGCCGATCTGAGCCAGGAAGGAGGCAGGCTTGGCATTGACCTCCAGGATCCACAGACGGCCAGTATCATCCACCAAAAAATCCATAGCGAACTCCATGGCTCTCAGCTCTGCGCCCAGGCTTCGACTGAAGGTGCCGGCGACTGCCTCGGCTTGCTCGCTGATCTCACGCCAGTGATCCGGGAAGCATTCCTGCAGGACTACTGTTGCTGGCTGCCAAGTCTCCCGCAGGGCTGTGATCAGAGGCAGATCCGCACGGCCACTGAGGCGGATGACCTGCCCCATGCATTGCCACTGCTGATCCCGCTGCTGCATGATCAGCCTCAGTTCGTAAGGGTTATTCTGCCAGGTGGCTAGCCGGATGCCCTGCTGGATGAGGTACTGTTGCGTTAGCGGGAGTTCCTGGAGGTATTCATGGAGTCTCATGGCGTTAGGGAAGTTGCGCGTATGGAGAAAGCCATTCCTGTCGTTGAAGAGGGTACTATAGCCTCCAGTGCCGGATGGACCGTTCTCCAGACGTTCCAGGCGCAGGACTCCTCTGGCTTCATAGCCCTGCTGGGGTTTGAGGATCAGCAGTGAATGTCGCTGCAGCATCGCCTCGAGGTTTACCTGGCAATAGGATAGAGTCTCCGGCAGATAACCCTGCAGATGGTGGGCTTGCAGATACTGGTGCATCCGCAGTTTGTCTCCGCAGAGATCCAAAAACCCCTGACTGTTCAGCAAGGGTATCTGCAGGCGCTGAAGGGCATCCAGCATCTGCTGTCGAGCCATATTTTGAGCCTGGTCGATGGTCACGCCGCGAACGTAGACCGCTCCAGGCAGGGGGAAGAAACCCCTCTGCCAGACGCCCTTTTCCAGGGCATATCCCCAGATGCCGCGACGGGTTGAAGGCAGAGGAAAGCCTGCGTGACCAGATGATGAGTCGAGGTCTTTAGCTGTGTCAGAAGCTGCTTCCGGGGGGTGTGCATCAGCTGGGTAGCACTCAGGATGATCAGGATTGGGTCGCAAATCGAGATCCTGCGGCGTGAAGAGCACCACCTGCAAACCGTAGTAAAGAGCCAGAGAAGCCAGGTAAATAAAGTGCATGTTCTCGTAGCCGAAGGGTTCTCCAATCTGTCTGGGTGGCAGGGTGAGGATACCCAGAATTGCCAGCTTGGCTGGATTTGGCTCTATCCCCCAACGGCTAAGGCGAATGCGCTCCCCGCTAACCTGCAAAGCCTGTCTGATCGACCCAGGGAGCCAGGTGAGTTCTGTCAGCCTGGCCAGGTTTGCCAGTGCGGCATCGCAATACGACTGTTCATGCAGGATGTAGCGCAGAGGTTCTCTGGGTTCGATGATAGGTTCGGCAGGTGGGAGATTCTCTACCTGCTGCCACCGGTTTTGTATCTGTTCAGGTCCCTTAGGTTCGCTCACAGACTCTTCGGAAGAAAGATCCTTTAGTTGATCCCACCGTTCTTGCAGGTGCTCCAGGAGCTGCACTACCCCTGGTGGCAACGCGGAGGTCCCGGCATTCAGAGAAAGATGCAGCTTAGGAATTGAGGTTGCTTCATTAATTACCGCTGGCGCTGAGAGTACCCAGTGCCAGGGGTTTTGCTCTGCAGGCGGATAGTAGCAGGTCAGGACAGGCTCTAAGAGAGCGACCAACGCCGAAAGCAAGCTTGGCACTCCAGGTGTTCCTGCCACAGAGTAGCTTAAGACCTGCTCAGTCAGGTTGTCAGGTGGTACCTTTATGCCGATGATATCCCACTTCCCCTCCTGGAGGAGAAGATGAGCTTGAAACTCAGGCAGGTCATAGAGCAGCCAAATCTCTCGCAAAACCCTCCGGATTTCGGGAATCAGGGAAGGTAGAATATGCTTGTTGGCGTCTGCGGATTCGTAAGGTCGGGGTGCAGGAGCTTGCTTGTCCGAGCCGTCCGCAGCACCAGGCCGCGTGGCAATCGGCTGCCACGCGGAATCTTCAGAATCGTATTTAAGTCTGGTTATCTCTCCGGCGACAACCTGCAGGATAATCAGTCGATCCATATCAGCGGCAGCGATAAACAGGCGGGACTTGCTGCGTAGCGCTGCCTCGCCGTCCTGACACAGACAAATCCCAGGCTGCAGCGCCCATAGAGGCCACTGACCCTTACGGCGGGCTCGCACCAGCGGACGCTTGGTATAACCGCGTCGGTAAAGCCAGGGATAATTCGAGCGGGGACTGCGAAACTGCAGGGGATTGAGCATAAGACCTCCTGAGAGTTAAAAGCCCGAAAAGTTGAAAGTTGAAAGTGGAGAGTTGAGAGTTGGTTCCATTATCCATTATCCATTATCCATTATCCATTGTCCATTGTCCATTTTCCATTGTCCCCGTACGGTATCACTCAGGGCAACTTGTGTCAAGCAGGAAAAAGAATGCGTCAGGCCGAAGATAAACTCGTAACTAGCTAGATAACACCCTTTTGCCTCTGTCACTACCAGAGGTCGCCCTCCACTTCTAAATCCCAAATCCCAAATCCTAGATAGATTGCGCCAGCTGAACAATTTCTGGAGGGAGTACACATGACTTCGCGGCTTATTCTTGCTATATCGCTGATGATCCTCACGCTGGCTATTTGCGGAATGGTCATTGGCGTAATCATCGCCAACCATGATTATCGGGAGCCGATCTATGCTTATCCTGTGATCGTACCTCCTCAGATCGCTACTATTCCCCCCGAGGAAGGAAACTATGATCATCTCTTCGTCCCACCTTCGCAAGGCGGTCGCAGTCATTATTATCCCCGCCTGCCCGAGGAACTGGCTGATGTCAGCGATCTGACAGCCGAATCCGGTTCTCTTTATCTTACCTGGCTGGATACCCTGGAAGTTCGTCAGGCAGGGAGTCAGGCCCAGGTCGGTATTATGGAGCTCATCGATACACTGGAGGATCCCCCGGAGCAGTTTTTAGTTCAGGGGTATGTCTCGTCTCTCCCTGCCAGTGTGCTGATCACTCCCCTGGGGCTTTCCGGCGAGACTCTTTACCTGTTGCTGACCATGAGGGACAGCGTTAGCCTGAGTAATATGGCCGAAGCCATGATGCTGGATGCGTTGATCCTGAGCATGCTCTCCTTCCCGGGAGTCGAACAGGTCCAGTTCGTCGTGGATATTAACCTGGGCTATCAAGGCCGTATGGATCTCTCGCAACCCTGCGATCAGCACACATTGTTCAGTAGGCGCTAGGATATAGGATATAGGATTTAGGATTTAGGATATAGGATTTAGGATTTAGGGAGTAGCGGCGGCATCCTCGCCATACAATGGACAATTGACAATGGGCAATGGACAATGATGAGTTGAGAGTTGAGAGTGGCTAGTCGTTAGTCGCTAGTGGTACCCCCTCTTCTTTTAACAAATGTGCATTATTCGGTCAAAGATTCGTCATAACCAGGTGGTATACTCTGCA
>WRDA01000171.1 GCA_009783675.1 Symbiobacteriaceae bacterium
GCCCTCTGTCAGCGTATCGGCATCGACAGCGCAGCGACCACCATCGTCTTTAATGCCGATCCCTCCGAGAAGGCTGCGATGATCGACGAACTCTTAGACGCCAGGAATGTAGCGGTTTTCGAGGATAAGGCAGGTATCCTCCAGGGCTATAAGGATATGATGGCTCCTTTTCGCTTCCTCTTCATCGTCTTCACCGTTATGGCTATCTTCATTGGCTTCGCGGTGATCTATAACATCTCCAAGGTATCACTTTCGGAGCGCAGTCGTGAACTTGCCACCATGCGCGTCCTGGGTTTATCCATCGCCGAAACCAATGAAGTGATCACTTTCGAGCACTGGATGCTTTATGTTCTGGCCCTGATCTGTGGTTTGCCCATCTCCGTCGTGCTGCGCCACATCATCGCCGTCTCATTCAATTCCGATCTTTTTACCCTGCCCACGACCATCCCACCCTATGCTGTAATGCTTTCCGCCATAGGTAGTATGGTGTCCGTATTGCTAGCGAACCGATCCGTGGGCAGAGCCATCGCTCAGTTCGACCTGGTGGATGTCTTAAAAGAGAGAGAGTAAGCCTTAAGGAGGCCTTCTGATATGAAAGATAAAAGCAAGCTGATCCTGGGTCTGGGAGCACTGCTGGCAGCAGCCGCCGTGATCCTCTGGTATCTCTGGCAACCACTGGTTGTGGAAGCCGTTACGGTGATACCTAAGGATGCCAGAGCCTTCCTGACCGAGCATGGTCATGTGGAGGTCAGTCAGGATTATTACCTCTATCCCGAAGTCTCCGCCAGGATCCTACAGACTTACTTCAGTAAAGATGATCGGGTAAAAGCCGGAGATCTCCTGGTCACCCTGGATGCATCGACTTTGCAAACCGAGATTTTACGCCGGCAGGCTCAAATACATTCCTATCAGGCTCAGATTGCTATCGCCAGACAAAACGAGACAGATGCCAAGGAAGAATACGCGACGGCATTGCTTAGACTGCGCGAAGAGTTAAACTCCGTGGAGGGACAGCGCAAAAATGCTGATGCCAGACGAGGTGAAGTCCCTTCTCTGGATGAACGTATACGTCTCCTGGAGCTATCCATCGAGCAGCAGGAGCTGCAATACGCTTACCTGAGCTCACGTCTTGAGGATCTTTTGGCGCTTAAAGAGCTTGGCGCCGTGCCCTTGATCGAAATAGCCAATCTTGAGCAGGAGATGGCCGTTCTGGACAATGTTCTGGCTTCCCTGCAGGAACAACTGCGCGCGCGTCAGGTTGATCGGGACAAGACGGCTACCGACGAAGGCAAGCTGGCACTTTCTGAAGAAGCCGATCAAGAGTATTTCGATGCCTTAAGCAACTCCATCGCAACCCAGATCGCCGCCTTCGAAGATAAACTATTGAAAAACAGCTCTCAAGGCATGGTCAACTACTACAACGCTCTCATCGAAGGCGAGGTTGCCGGACTGGAAGGGCTCGATCCTGACAAATACTTAATCTACGCTCCCATCAGCGGTATTCTCTGGGACTTCCCTGCCCAAAGACAGTCGCAGCTCTCCCCTCAGACGCCTGCCGCTATCATCAGGCCTGGTTCAGACGGGAGTGATTTGACCGTAATCACCTATGTCTCTACCAGGGACATTTCTACCTTGGCGATTGGGCAGCAAGTCACCCTGATTCGTAAACTGCGGGATGGAGATTTCCTCTTCGCTGGAACAATAAGCGATATAGCGACCCGCGCCGAAGTCCATCTCTCTGCTCTGGGTATCGAGGAAAGAAGGGTCAAGATCAGTATAGCTCCTGATCCAGAAGCGAAGGATCTCTACGAGGGCTACGATCTGGATGTCCGCTTCACTCTGGTTGAACAAAAAGATAAGTTGCTGGTGCCAAGCTCGGCGGTGTTCAAGAGCAACGGCAACGATTATATCTTCATCATCGTAGAGAATACAGCAACCATGGTCCCGGTAACCACCGGCATAAAAACGAACAATGAAATCGTCCTGGAAGACGGCATTCAAGCGGGGGTCGTGGTCATCCGCGATCCTAATATCGAAGGCCTGAAACAAGGCAGCCGGGTGCGGGCCGAATAAGTAAAACCACAAAATCTGCTACTTGGTTAACAAGTGAACCTCTCACATGCTGGCAGGATCCAAGATGGAAAGTGCAAGTCTAAAGACCCCAGGAGGTGTGCCATGTATTATTTCCGCCGACAGCGATTCCTCTGCGCTCTGCTGTTATGCGCTCTGCTCCTGAGCAGTTTCGCCAGTGCCGCCCCGGAAGCTTCTCTGGAGCTAAGCTTCACGGAGATCGAAACTGCTATGCACCAGGGAAGTCCGGTCCTAAAGTCCAATGCGGCTAATCGGGAAGTTTACCAATACTTGCGCAACAAGCTTGATGAGGCTGCTAAGATGACTGGCTATTCCCTGACCAGCATCTCTGAGCTTAACACGGCGATGTCGCAGCTACGTGCAGGCTTAAGCAACATCCCTTTCGATCCCCTGCATCCACCTAGCGCTTCGGAGATGGCTCTGCGTTATGTCGTGGATGCCCTGATCAGCATCGTCGCCGGGCAGATCAACAGTCAGATGCAACAGTTGACACAAACTACCCGGGAGTACGCTCAGGGTGGTGAAATGGCGATGGCGATCAACCAGTTGTATGACGCCGATTTGCAAACAATATACGGCGCTTGCCGGCTGTACCAGAGTTACTGGCAGATCCAGCGACGGATATTAATGGCAGAGGTCGAACTTGACCTAACCACCCTGCAGCTGGAGACCGCCTCCAGACAGTTTACTCTTGGCCTGACCACTGAACTGGCTCTGAAAGAACTGGAGGCGCGTCAAGCTGCCAGCAGGTTGAACATTGCCCTGATCACCCTGGAGCAAAATGCCTGCCTGGCGGAACTCAATCTGCAGCTTGGCCGTTCCGCCGACGATGGACTGCTGCTTAAGCCTATGCCAGAACCAGACCGAGAGATGATCGCAACTATCAATCTGGAGACAACCTGGCAGCAAGTTTATAAAGAATCCTATCTGCTGAAGGGTAAGAAGCAATTTCAGGGCAGCCTGGTGCAGCAGTATGACGAGACAGTGCGCCTCTATGGTGAGCTTGGCGACCGTGCCTGGCGCAGTGAACAGGAACTCGAAGCAGCAAAGATGAGCACTGCTCTGACTGAAGAACAGTTACACATTCGTCTAAATAAGGCCTACGAACAGTTAGAGCTGTTGCAGGTGCGCATCGATTTGGAGGAAGCAACAGCAGCTATACTAGAACTGGCATTACTGCAAGCCGAGCAAAAATATAACCTTGGCTACATCTCCGCTCTGGAACTTGAGCATTGCAAGTATCAGTATTTGGTTCAGACCTTGCAGGTAACCGAAGCCAAAGAGGCTTTATCCCTGGCTTGCTACCAGTGGATGCTTGTACAAAAAGGCATGAGTATATCGTAGAACGCTTCGCTTTCAGGGGGTATCCATACTTGCAGGTTTTGCAGGAGAAATCCTGCTTGTCAGTGAACCAGATAGGTAAACATAAAATTAAGGAGGGCCCAGGGATGATCATGTTTGCCAACGACTATAGCGAAGGTTGTCATCCGAGAATACTCGAACTTCTGCAGGAGACAAACCTGGAACAGGCGGCTGGATATGAAAGCGACCAGTTTTGTGATCGGGCACGGGAATTGATTAAATCAGCCTGTCAGGCCCCCACCGCCGATGTGCACTTTTTTAGCAGCGGTACTCTGACCAATCTCACTGTAGTCACGGCGACGCTGCGTCCGCATCAGGCAGTCCTTTCGACGGTGCAGGGCCATATCGCCACTAACGAGACCGGAGCCATCGAAGGTACCGGTCACCGGGTGATCACCTACCCAACTGAAGATGGCAAACTGACACCTGCCCATGTCAGGGAAGCCCGCGAGCGTTTTCGCAGCGAGCATGTTACCCAGCCCAAAATGGTTTATATCTCCCAGTCCACCGAACTCGGCACAATCTACAGCAAGGCTGAGCTGGAAACACTGGCTTTGTCCTGCCGTGAATGCGGATTTCTGCTTTATCTGGACGGAGCGCGTCTCGGCTATGCTCTGGCGGCAGAAGAAAACGATCTCTTCCTCCCGGATATCGCCAGACTCTGCGACA
>WRDA01000172.1 GCA_009783675.1 Symbiobacteriaceae bacterium
ATGCGCAGGAGGTAGGCAGATGAAAATCGACAATCGCTTGGAAGAGAAGATAGCAAAGACCGTCATTTGGACAGCCGCTCTCGCGGTGATCCTGATCCTCTCGCTAATTCTGATTCATATACTGGTCGAAGGGCTGCCCCATCTCAGCTGGGAGTTTCTAACGACGATTCCCCGCAATATGGGACGATCCGGAGGCATCTCCTCGGCTATCGCCGGGACCCTGCTCCTGACTGTGGTGGCAATTGTCATCGCCGTACCCTTCGGTATCGGGACCGCTTTCTATCTGGCAGAGTATACCAGGGAGAGTTTAATTACGCGCATCATCCGTTTTTGCGCGGAATCCCTGGCTGGAATTCCCTCCATCGTCTTTGGCCTCTTCGGCTTCATCTTTTTCGTAATATCGTTGAATCTTGGTTGGTCGATACTCTCCGGAGGTCTTACACTGGCTTTCATGATCTTGCCAACAATCATCCGCACTTCCGAGGAAGCCATCCGCGCGGTTCCTCAAATCTATCGTGAGGTAAGCTACTCTTTGGGAGCCACCAAGTGGCAGACTATCAGCCGAGTTGTGCTGCCTATGGCTCTAAGAGGCATAGTCAATGGAATTATTCTCAGCGTTGGACGTTGTGTCGCCGAAACGGCAGCAGTAATCCTAACCGCCGGCTCCACCCTGCGCATGCCTAATTCGCTCTTTTCCTCCACCCGCACGATGGCAGTCCATTTCTATATCCTGGCCAGAGAAGGCATCTCCATGGACAACGCCTATGGCACAGCCGCCCTGCTCATCCTCTTTATCCTGGTTATCAATGTAGTCGTCGGGGCGCTGGTCAACCGATATGTTTCCTAGCAAACAGACTGGTCTGTTCCCCTGGGATCCTCATTTGCGAAAGGTCGGTGGCTGTCATCACTACATCTAAGATAGAGATCAGCGATTTCAGCTTCTTTTATGGGACTAAGAGAGTCATCCACAACCTGAATCTGCGCATCGAAGCCAATGAGATTCTTTCCATCATCGGTCCTTCCAACAGCGGTATCACCACCCTCTTACGCTCTTTGAACCGTCTCAGCGATCTAAACTATGATGCTCATAGCGAAGGCGAGATTCTTCTCGAAGGTAAGAATATCCATGATCCAGGTTATAATGTCACCGAGCTGCGGCGCCGTGTAGGCATGGTCTTCGATGTCCCGACGCCTCTGTATATGTCCATCTTCGATAATGTAGCCTACGGAGCGCAGATCGAGGGCAGCAAGAGCCGAAGTGCCATCGCTGATTTGGTCGAAGAATCCTTGCGTAAAGCAGTACTCTGGGATGAAGTCAAGGATCGTCTCTCAACCCCGGGCAATGCCCTCTCCGGAGGTCAGCAGCAGCGCCTCTGCATCGCCAGAGTCTTGGCGCTAAGCCCCGAAGTTATACTCCTCGATCGGCCCTGTTCCGGACTCGATCCCATCTCCACGGCGAAGATTGAGGAGTCTTTAGAAGCTCTTAAGGAACAGATTACCATCGTCCTGGCGCCTCATAACGTCCAACAGGCATCCCGCATTTCGGATCGCGTGGCTTTCCTGCTGATGGGCGATCTGATCGAAGTGAACACTAACCATGAACTTTTTGGTAACCCTAAGGATCCTCGCACCAGCGATTATGTTACCGGCAGGTTTGGCTAGAGAGGTGTAACCAGCTCAGGAAGATTCTTTTCGATTTCAAGTTAGTCGATAATAAAGACAGGGGGTACAATGCAGTGCGCAGTCGTTTCGAAGAACAACTGAAGAACCTTAAGGATGCCCTCATCGAGATGGGTGGCATGATCGTACAGGCGATCACCAGCGCTAACGAAGCCCTGATCGGACAGAACATGGAACTGGCTCAGTGGACCATCGACTTCGACCTGAAGATCGATGACAAGGAAAAAGAGATCGAGGATCTCTGCCTGAAGATTCTGCTGCAGCAACAACCAGTGGCTCGTGATCTGCGTCTCATCTCCGCCGTACTGAAAATGATCACCGATCTGGAGCGCATCGGAGATCAGGCGGCGGACATCTCCGAAATCGTCGTCTATCTGGTAGACAAGACCTACATCAAGAAGCTGGAACACATCCCTCAAATGGCCGCGACTACCATGAAGATGGTCTCCGACAGTATCGATGCCTTCGTGCAGGATGATCTGAATCTGGCGCGTAGGGTAATCACCGCCGACGATGAAGTGGATGAGCTGTTCAATGTGGTCAAAGCCGAGCTGATCTCCCTCATTCACAAGGATGTCAACAACGGTGACCAGGCTCTGGATCTTCTGATGATCGCCAAATACTTCGAGCGTATCGGAGATCATGCGACCAATCTCGCCGAGTGGGTCGTCTTCTCCCACACCGGGACCCATAAGTATTTTCCCGATGAAGAATAATATAAAAGCCAGGAGAGCCGTATGACCGATCCTCTCCTGAAAGGGTAACCAGGTCATGGCCTTTCTACCTCTCACCAGAAGTGAGATGCAGCAGCGGGGCTGGGCAGCCTGTGATTACATCCTGGTGAGTGGTGACGCTTATGTGGATCACTCCAGCTTTGGCACGGCTTTAATCGCCCGCCTTCTGGAGGCAGAGGGCTTCAAAGTGGGGATCATAGCCAGACCAGACTGGAACCGACTGGAGGATTTCCAGCAGTTGGGAACTCCCAAACTGGCCTTCCTGGTTTCTTCAGGTAACCTGGATTCTATGATCAGCAACTACACTGCAGCCAGGAAGAAGCGCAGCGATGACGATTATGCTCCCGGAGGCCAAGGTGGAGGACGTCCCAACCGGGCCGTCATAGTCTACAGTCAGATTCTGCGTCGCCTTTATGGCGAGATACCGATTATAATCGGTGGTGTGGAAGCCAGCTTGCGTCGTCTGATCCATTACGATTACTGGGATGATGCTCTGCGCAACTCCATCCTCAGCGATTCTCAGGCTGACATCCTGATCTACGGGATGGCCGAGAGAGCAGTAATTGCGGTGGCCAGGGGGCTGGCAGAGGGTCAAACCCTCGCGAGCATGCAACCCTTACCGGGGACCGCCTATATAACTGACACTCCCCCTGAAACTGATATAGTAAATCTACCAGATCTCGAGGCTATGCGCCAGGATAAGCGCCTCTTTGCTCAGTGTTATCGTCTGGCAGTGAGCGAGGAGAACCCATACTCCGGGCGAACTCTGGTCCAAAAGACGCATCGTGGCTGGCTGGTGGTAAATCCTCCGGCGAAACCTTTGACAACTGCTGAGTTGGACCGGGTTTATGAACTGCCATATGAGAGGCGTTGGCACCCCAGCTACGATGCTCAGGGTGGCGTCCCTGCCCTGGCCGAGGTGGAGTTCTCTCTCACCGGTCATCGGGGATGTTTTGGTGGCTGTGCCTTTTGTTCACTAAACTCTCATCAGGGTCGTATCATTCAATGTCGCTCGGAAGAGAGTATTCTGCGTGAAGCAGAGCTCCTGATTACGCTGCCTGGATTCAAGGGCTATATCCATGACCTCAGTGGTCCAAGTGCAAACTTTCGCCAGCCAGCCTGTACAGCTCAGAAGACGCAGGGCGCCTGTCCTCAACGACAGTGTCTGTCACCTCAACCCTGTCCTCATCTGGAAGTCAGTCATGATAAGTTCATTGCCATCCTGCGTAAACTAAGAGCTTTGCCAGGAGTACGCAAGGTTTTCGTGCGTTCAGGACTTCGTTATGACTATCTGCTCCTGGACAAGAAGCATCGTTCCATCCTGAAGGAACTCTGCGAACATCACATCAGCGGGCAACTGAAAGTGGCTCCGGAGCATATTTCGATTCAAGTGACCAGGATCATGGGCAAACCTCCTCGGCAGGTTTTCGATTCTTTTCGGCAACTTTATGCGGAGATTAACGCCGAACTTGGGCGCACACAGTATCTGGTGCCTTACTTTATCTCCTCTCATCCCGGTTGTGGTCTGCAGGAAGCCGTCGAGTTGGCAGAGTACCTGCGGGACATACGCTTTCAGCCTCAGCAGGTCCAGGACTTCATTCCCACCCCAGGTAGCATGGCTACGGCTATGTACTATAGTGGCGTGCACCCCATCAGTGGTGAGACTCTGACCATCGTCAGCAATCCGGAGCAAAGGCG
>WRDA01000173.1 GCA_009783675.1 Symbiobacteriaceae bacterium
ACTTCTTCGAACGCATAAGTAAGGTCGACTCCCGCGTAATCTTCACTCTGGTCTGGGTAATCATGGCTATCGCCCTGATCTGGCCGGTGGGTTTCCCGCTGATCCCCTCAGCTAACTCCCAGAAATCTTTCAACTGGTGCAAGGATAACATCAAAGCAGGGGACCTCGTTCTCCTCTCCTTCGACTACGACTTTGGCAACATGGCCGAGAACTACACCGGGATGTTGGCTGTGATGCGTATAGCCATGCAGAACGACGCCAGGGTGGTCACCACCTCGATGTGGTCCTCCGGAGGTCTGGTAGCCGAGCGCTGCATCAACGACCTGGCCAGGGAGTTCCCCAACAAGGTCAAAGGCGTCGACTATCTGCATCTTGGCTATAAGCCAGGTTCAGCAACCATGATTTCAGCTATGATGGACGATATCGCCATGGCCTGCGCCTATGTCGACGCTTTCAACGAACCCTTAAGCAACTTCCCGATCATGAACGATCTGAAGAGCCTTAAGGATGTTAAGGTAGTCGCTACCGGCGGTTCCGGAAGCCCCGGCGCTCATGAATGGGTACAGCAGTATGCCGTTCCCACCGGGAAGCCCTATATCGGCATCATCGAGTCGGTATCCATCCCCTCCCATGCCACCAACCTGCAGTCCGGTGTCATGACTTCCATGATTCCAGGCATGCGCGGTTCGGCGGAGATGGAACAGCTAACCGGAGTACTTGGTATGGCCAGCGCGGCAATGGATGCTCAAGCGTTTCTTCACCTCCTGGTCTTCGTGCTGATCGCTTTAGGCAATGTCAATTACTTCATGTTACGCAAGAAACAAGCGAAGTAGGAGGTGGAATGAATGAGTACAGATATAGCCGTTTGGATCGCTGCTGCCCTGGCTTTGGCCTACTATAGCAACATCTACAAAGAGAATCCCGTCTTCCGTTTCGTCGAGCATCTCTTCGTAGGCATCTCCACAGCCAACGGTATTGTGCAAACCTTCGAGCAGTACATCAAGGCTTCGGTGGTGCAGTATATCGGGGAGCGTGGCGAGTACCACTACATCGTCCCCATCGTCATCGGTCTGCTGATCTATACCCGTTTTCTGCCCAACAGGGACTACAACTGGCTGGCCCGCATTCCTCTGGCTTTCTGGATTGGTATCGGTTCTGCCATCGTCATCGTGCGGACCTTCAGAGCCAGCTTTATGGTTAACCTGGCTGCCACCTTCGTGCCCCTGGTTGGCAACAACCTGCCCTTTACAGCCTGGACAGGCCCCAGTGTGATCAACAACATTGTCTTGTTCGTCGGCGTCTTTGCGGTCATCAGTTACTTCTTCTTCACCTTCGAGCAGAAGGGTGCCCTGGCAGTATCTGCCAAACTGGGCCGTTATGTAATGATGATCGCTTTCGGAGCCGCCTACGGTAACACAATCATGGCCCGCAGTGCCGTATTACTCGGGCGTTTGCAGTTCCTGCTGGGTAACTGGCTCGGCATCATCGCTACCAGAGTATAGGATGTCGCTTCGGACAGCGGTCCTCGGCGATTATAGTCTCTAAGGAGGGGCATGCGGCTTTATGAGTCGTATGCCCCTTCTATTACGAGGAGGTTAGATATGGCTAATGATATTCTGACCCTGACCTATCGGCAGTTGGATGCTGAGGCTGCCCGTTTTGCCGATCGCCTGCGTTCCAATCGGGATTTTGAGCACCGCAGCTTCGTCCCAGTTAAGGAAGAGAAGGAGCTGTTAAGCAGATCCCTGGTGGATATTCAGAAGCGCATCATCACCCTGGAAGCACCAGATCCTGTCTACGGGATCATCCGACAGCAGATGCTGAACTTCCTGGATGGCCAGGCTGGTGGCATCGACAGCGCCTTCGAGCGTCCCTCCCGCTATATCGGCCAGTGGACTCAGGTGGTTACCTACCTCTCCCGCAAGGATTCCCGCCCGGCTGCCGAGAGAGCTGCCCTCCTGCTGGAACGCCTGCCTCAAGCAAATGCCGTCTGGAGCGGAGTGCAAAGCTGGCTCGGAGATGCTCCGGCGGTCTATCTTCAGGAGGCGGTGGATTCCTGCCAGATTCTGGAAGACACTCTGGCAAAGGAGCTTGACCGTTTCCCCGAAAGCCTGGTTGAGGCAGGAGGAGATACAGTCTACAGAGTGCAGGAAGCTGTACGCCAGTTGATCGCCCTCTCCCTGGCCTGGAAGGAAGAGCTCCGGGTATTGCTGCAGGAAAAGGGTGTTCCAAGCAAGGGGATGACTGCCGATGACGAATGCATTCCCTTCGCCGAGGATTATTACCGAAACCTGTTGACCAACGAGCTAGGAGTCGATCTGGACCAGCTCCTCAGCTGGTACGAAGCCGAAGTGGAGAAGACCAGAGCGGAAGTCTTCGCCATCGCCAGCCGTTTGCAAATCAACGATCCCATGTCTACCATGTCCGAGATCAACGACATCCTGCTGAAGTACGCCGGTCCCAAGAGTAATCCCGAGGAGATGTTCCGTTACGGCAGGGAGTATCTGGCCAGAGCCAAAGCCGGCTGCCGGGATTATGTCTGGCTGCCAGATGATGAGCAATGCATCGTCGCTCCAGTTCCCGAGCAAATAAAGTTCTCCTACCCCTGGGGTGGTTACGGAGGCGGTTGTCCCCGGCGGCGCCCTTTAATCGGGGAGTATTTTATCAATGACTTCAACTACACAGCGGTCACCGATGGCTGGCTGAAGATGATGGCCATCCATGAATCCTACCCTGGACACCATGTGCAGTTCATTCGTGGCACTCTGGATACCCTGCCGGAAACGGTGAAGATGGGCTCCCGTTCGGTGCCGATCACCGAGGGGACAGCTCATCGTTCGGAAAGGGTCTTCGAATTCGTCTTTGCAGAGGATCCCTTCTACCCTCTCTTCGTCGCCTATCGCCGTCACCATACCTCGGTGCGCATTAAAGTCGAACTCACCCTGCGCTACTTCGGGCGCCCCATCGGCGACGGGGTAAAGATCTACATGGACGAACTCGGCTTCGATTATCATACCGCTCGCGGGCAGGTTAGAGCTCAGGAGACGATGCAGGGATACTTTAACTGCTACTATTATGGCATGAAACGCATCGCCGACTTGGAACAGAGCTTCCCCTTCGACAGCAAACAGTTTACCGAGCTGCTCTTCTCTGCCGGACGCATCGGACTGGATCTCTTCGAAGAGTACCTGAAATTGAAACCAGACGATCGTCAGCGCTACCACAAGGACTTTGCCAGCCTACTACAATAAGTCAAGGGGGTACGCGTACCCCCTGGCGCGGATGCGCTTTACGCGCATAGTAAATAACACAAATGAAAAGGAGTTATTCAAATGAGAGATCCCAAACTGGTACGACAGTATCGCGAACTCGATGTTGCTCTGGCCAGCTTCCAGGACAAGCTGGGGGGTTCCCGACGGGGTGAGGCTTCACTCTTCATCCCTACAAAAGCGAACCAACGCTTAATGCAGTCTGAACTGGATGCTTTGCTGGCACGTCAGCAAATTCTTCAGGCACCCGATGAGGTCTTCTCTATCGTCAAGGATCACATGGCAGACTTCCTGGATGCTCTGCAACTGAGCCTCAACGATGCTTTCAGTGCGCCCTCTTCCCGGGTTACTTCCTTTGGACGCATTTATTCCGGCATACGCAACGATGCCCGTCCTGCTGCTCAGCGCAAGGCTTTTATGATCAGCCGTTTCGGACAGATTGCCGCCTTCTTCGCTGCGGTTGAAGACATGTTCCCGGAAATCGAAACCGCCGAACTCGGCGCCCTGCACTCCCGCACCCTCACCGCCTGTTCGGTGATGCAGATCGATAAACCAACAATTCCCACGACTTATCAGGATCTCTGTGAATGCGAACTGGCAGACCTGCTGGCGCAGATGGAGAGTTTTGAAACCGAAACAATAGCTAACTGGCTAAGCAAGCTGGAAGCAGAGATCGCTACCCGTGGTGAAATGCCTAAAGAAGCAGTGCGTTCCGAATCCGATACCGCACTCATCGACAGAGAAGTCTATCGTAAGGCTCTGGATGCTCATGGAGTAGATTTAGACTATATGCTCACCTGGTACGAAGCCGATGTGGAGAAGACCAGAGCCGA
>WRDA01000174.1 GCA_009783675.1 Symbiobacteriaceae bacterium
AGGCTTCATCCCTGGTATTACCCAGTATCTTACCGGTACCGGCGCTAATCATCCCGAGAAGCAGAGCGGTCCCAAAAAATGCGTAAAGTGCAGAGTCTGCGAGGCGAAATGTCCGCAGAGTATCGCCATTGCTGACGAACTCACTGCAGTCCTCAAGCGCATGGAACCCTTCTGGTTCTCCTTCGTTTTATGGGTAGTTAATAAAATAATGTAGATAAACAATATTATCAGGAAGGAGGCCAAGCATGGCCAAACTAGTCGTTCTTTCCGATTCCCATACCGATGTGCAGACGATGGTCAGCATCGTCGCAAAGGAAAACCCAGATGCTGTTATACATCTGGGCGATCACTTCAGGGATGCCGAGCAGCTAAGTGGCGAATGTCCCGCTATCCAGATCCATGCGGTTCCTGGTAACACCGATTCTGAAGACCCTGGTGAGGAATGGATCAAGTTCATCGAGATCGGTGGCAAACGCCTGATGTTAACCCATGGTCATATCTTTCTGGCTGGCTACTTCGTGGATGGAGTCCCTGTGCACAGGGATATCACCAAAATCTTTTTAGAAGACAGCAGGTGCGAGGATGCCGAGATCATCCTCTTCGGCCACACCCATACTCCTTACCTTAACTATCGGGATGGAGTCTGGATCATGAACCCGGGAAGAGTTGGTCGGACGGTTGGCAACACCGCTCATGTCACCTATGGCATCCTGGTCATCGACCAGGGATTGGTTCACTGGGAGATAATGGAAATATAAGGGTGAGCTACATCCCCAGTGTTGTCATGACCTCCGCGAGAATCTCGATGCCCCTGACGATCTGTGCCGCGCTGGGACGGGAGAAACTTAGCCGGAAGGTGCGTTGTGGTGCTGCCGGATCGAGGCTGAAGACGTTTCCCGGTGCGATGGCGAGATTCGCCCTGGCCAGAGCCTTGGTCAGTTCTGGCAGATCGCTGCCGGCAGGTAACTCGCACCAGATGAAGAAACCACCCTCGGGCCTGGTGTACGCCAGTCTTCCGGCTAAGAGGCGATCCATGGTCTCCAGCATCAGATCGCATTTTTGGCGATAGATACAACGAGCGAACTCCAGATGAGCCTGGAAACCCGGTGCTGTCAGGAAGCTATGGGCGATGATCTGGGCTGGGACACTGCTGTGAACATCATTATAGAGCTTAGCCAGGGCCATCCTCTCCAGGAGGTAGGAGTCTCCACAGACATAACCCACCCGAAAGCCGGGGGAAAGAATCTTGGAGAAGGTTCCAATGTAGAGGACACGTCCATCTTCATCCAGAGCCTTTAGGGAAGGCAGAGATTCACCTCGAAAACGCAGGGCGCTGTAGGGGTCATCCTCGACGATGATGGTATCATGCTCCCTGACCAGATCATAGACGGCTTTCCTTTTAGCCAGGCTCATGGTGTGACTGGTGGGGTTCTGGAAGGTAGGAATCAAGTAGAGGAAACGCACCTCATGCTCCTTAAGAGCTTTGGCCAAACCTTCCAGAGAGATGCCATCCTCCTCCACTTCCACGGCGACGACTTTAAGGCCGTGGAGAGCGAAGGTGTGCAGGACATCTGCATAGGTAGGAGCTTCGCAGAGGACAGTATCCCCGGCATTGGCCAGCACGCTGCAAGCCAGCTCGATCCCTTGCTGCGCTCCGGAGACGATGATCAGATCATCGTCTTCTCTGTGTAACCCGTAATCGCGGCGTAAATACTCTCTGAGGTCGCGACGCAATTCGGGCAGCCCTTCACAGGGGCCATAGAGCTGAGCAGCCAGGGGATCCTTCTGCCACAGAGCAGATGCAATTTCTCTTAATGTCTCACTGGGAAAGGCTTCCGG
The DNA here is from genome assembly GCA_009783675.1 of Symbiobacteriaceae bacterium. Classification (GTDB taxonomy): domain Bacteria; phylum Bacillota; class JAAYKD01; order JAAYKD01; family WRDA01; genus WRDA01. The sequence goes on from WRDA01000174.1 coordinate 1,840, forward strand.
AGCAGGATTACCCTCCACCAGGGTGATGAAATCGGGACCGTCTGGCTGCAGAACATCGCTGAGAGGCGATGGCTGCAGTTTTTGAATGTTCGCAGAGAGATTGTAGATGATGATTACCTACCTGCTTTCCTATTCCTGGACATGTGCGTCTCTTAGTTCACATGCCCAGGAAGGATTATCTGAGATGGAGGATTCAAACCCCCTATTGCCTCTGTTTTATTTATCCAGACCAGCCTCAAAGATTGCATTGAAGAGGAACTTGTGGCTATTATGAGCCTGGGCTCTGTAGATCGGGTTGAAGCCAAAGCAGGCTACCTTACCCTTGCCATAATCTAGCTGAGCCAGAGCACAGCGTCCCCTCAGCAGATGCTGGGGATCGTAGATCCAACCCGATGCCAGAGGATTCTCTGAAGGATAATGCATCAGGCGGTCCCCCTGGTCGATGATAAAGGCTGGGGAGCGCTGGAACCAGATTGCTTCCTCTTCCTGGGCACCCCAGGTCAGGGGATGATCCGCCTCTACCTTCACTTTAAGCAGGGATCCTGGAATGTAGAAGTCGATACGGCGTCCTTCGCTGCTGATGGTCGCTTCCGAACGGTTGCGCCAGTCAGGCTGAGGAGCATTCTTGTCGATCAAAGCATTGTCTAAAGGGAGATCCAGGAGTTCGGTGGCATAGGCGGTGGCAGCATCGATCACGATGAGTCGTCCTCCGGCGGCGACGAACTCCTTGATCGCCTCAGCACCTTTTTCACCCAGACCGCCCTGATACTCGGGAGGAACAGCCTTCTCATCAAGACCGTCACGAATGGCGCGCCCAGGCATGCTGGTCAGCAGCAGGACATCGATCTTCCCCGCGAGGTTGCCGGCAGTAATGTCGTCATTATACAGGCTGATGTAAGGGATCCCGAACTGCTCTAAAGTAAAGCGGGTCCAACCCTCTTCCATGGAGCCGGTCCAGCTTTTATAGAGCCCCAGGCGCACCGGTTTTTGCTCCACAGTCTTAGCATCGCAGCCAGTCATATCGCAACCCCAGAAGTGCAGCCCTTTTGCGCTCCAGGCAGTCAGCTCGCTTTCGATACCGTCCTGATGCGGAATCACCCAGGTTCCGGGAGCACAGTCAGCGGCTCCACAGCAGATGCGGCGCACGGTAAATCCTTTGGCCATCAGATCGGCAGCGCAGGTGAAGGCCAAATTCTCGTAGGGTGCCATCAGATAGTTATCAGCCTTGGCAGGCGCCTCATAGGCGAAGCAGGGTAGCTTCTCCAGCGGTTGCAATTTAAGCTCACAGAGGCAGTCCAAGGCTTCTGCCGTCACGCCCATCAGCAGGCTGAGGGTATGAGCGGTGACATCGTAAGGGCGCTGAGGAGGTCCGCCTGGGTAAGCCCGCATATCAGGATAACTCTGGGTCTCCAGCAGTTGCTTGGCGAAGACATAGTAAGGCTGGTTGGCGGGAATGACGAAGCTGCCTTTGGGATAGGTCTTGCCGGCGATGGTTACCTCTTCGGCTAGTTCACTCAGCTCAACCATGGCGAACTGCATCACTTCCAGTAAAGCCTTCAGAGCCAGGGGTGCGCGCTGATCCTTAGAGAGGATGAAACCTAAGGGTGCTTCCTTTCTCTCCACCGCTTTCTTGCCGATGGTATAGAAGTTACGCAGCCAGATATCCTTGTTGCGCGCCGCGTGAGTAAGCATGGCGTAGCTGGCGATGAGTTCATACTCCACGATATCGCTGAGATGCCACTCGCCTCCCAGCCAGGGATCGGGATGATTCCAGGCGCGCTTCTTGGCGTCATAGCCGATACCGCTGCCCAACTCGTCGAAGGTTACGGTCACCGGGGTAGCGATCTTGACCGAAGCGGCTTCGCTGAGGATGCGGATGCCGGCGTGGCTGTGCTGATAAGCGCGGGCGGGAGTCCAGGCGTCGTAGATGGCGTGGATTAAGGCGCCCTTTTTACCCTGAGCGGTGAGTTCCTGGGCCATATTGCTGCCCGTCCAGATGATGTTCTGCTGCAGGATGGGGTCGACATTGGGCTCGATAGGATCGACGAAAGGAGGAATGTAGAAACGAGCCGCATTGATGCCCATCTGATGCATATCGTAGATAACCTGAGGATGCCAGACATTGTGGATCTCCCCGATGGTCAGACGAGTCTCGGCTTGGGTGAACATATACCAGTCACGGTTGTTATCATGGCCAACATACTTCTGATACAGCCAGGGCATCACGCCACCTTCCCACTGGGTATCCAGATACTTGAA
>WRDA01000175.1 GCA_009783675.1 Symbiobacteriaceae bacterium
AGTTGCCAGGTAAAAGTGGAGAAGCTCGTCGCAAATTCCCGGTGCCGGATAGCTGGCGAATAGTTTAATCATCTCCTGTGCCTGATATCCTGTCTCTTCCCGTAGTTCCCTGTGAGCTGCCATCAGGGGATCCTCGTCATCCTCCAGAACTCCTGCCGGAAGTTCGATCAGTGCTCGAGTGGCTGCATAACGCCATTGCCTGACCAGTAAAACCGTACCCCGAGAGGTTAGCGGGATGATTACCGATGCAGATGACTTGCGGATGACGACGCGTTGGACCTGATTGCCGTTTGGCATAAGTACATCATCTTCTTCCAGGCGCAGAATGGAAGTAGTGTATAAGGTTCTCCCTGAGATGCGGTGTTGTTCTAAATCGCGCATGGCATCGTCTCCCTGTTGTTTTCTTCCTAGTTCGCTTTTTATCAACCCTTTCCTCCCTTGCAATCTTGCAAACTTCACTGTCAGCTCTTCAGGGCAGTCTCGTTTTTGATCATCGCAACCTTTTGGCTCTTTTTATATCATACATCGGCTAAATAAATTAAATCTTTATATTGACATTAGTTTACCATGAGATTATAATACGTTTCAGGCGAGATGAATACCACCCACCTCAATCTAAGGAGGAAATGCTAATGACAAAAACCGGACAGCTAATGAAGGACCAAAGGTACAGCCTGTGGAGCAATGTAAACTATGTCATTGCTTTATTATGGCGCTGGGGGCGTATTGTCTTTCCTCTGACAGTCCTGGCGGCAGTATCGGAAGTCTTCACCCCTTTCATCGCCATCTTCCTGCCCAAAATGGTCATCGACGCTCTTAGCACAGGGATGAGTGTCGGTGATCTATTGAGGATGATAGCCGGGGTTACTTTGTTATTAGCCGTCCTGGAAGTAGGCAAAGCGGTAGCCTCTCAATTCCTGAAAATAGAAAGTGTCTATAATCGTATTCGATATATGATCCTCGCTGAGGAAAAGAGTATGTCCATGGATTTCGATCATATCGAAGACCCGGCAGGACAGACTGTCAAGCAGAAAGCCTATGAAGCTCTGATCAGTAACAGCTCGGGTGCAGAAGCCATGGTGCTTAACTTGGCAAACTTGTGTGCACATTCCCTGGGATTACTGCTTTATTGCACGGTAGTCGCTACTCTCAACTGGTGGATCGTCATCCTGATGCTGGCTGGCTCAGGGATCAGTATAGCAGCGATGCGTTATGCTCAACTCCATGAAGCAACCCTGCGTGATGGTGTCGCTGAAGCCAACAAGAAGAACCGCTACCTGGCGACGCAAGCCAATGACTATCTGAATGCCAAGGATATTCGTCTCTATAATATGGCTCCCTGGTTATATGATTTAATTGATAAGACTGTGCTATCCTTAGCCTCCTTGAGGCGTCGTATTCACTTTCGCTACTTTGCGGCTGAGAGCACCGACAGTCTGATCTCTTTTATTCGTGATGGTCTAGCCTATGCTTATCTCATCGGGATGGTTGTCAGCGACAGTCTCAGCGTGGGTGACTTCACTCTTCTTTTCGCAGCTATTTCCGGTATCTCTGTCTGGATAATGAAGATCACCAATGATATTAACCTGATCCTGGCTGCCAGTTTGGAATTGGGTTTCTTTCGTTCATTTCTGTCACTCGAAGATAAACCTCGTCCTGAACTCGAAAACCTGCAGATCAGTTCTGCCCCCGAGATCTGTTTCGAACATGTCTCTTTCCGTTATCCTGGCAGTGAGCAATGGATCCTCAGGAACTTTAACCTTCACATCAAGTCCGGTGAGAAGGTGGCGTTAGTAGGGGTCACCGGTGCTGGCAAGACGACATGCGTCAAGTTACTGACCGGGCTGTATCGTCCGACTGAAGGCCGCATCCTCATCGATGGACATGATAGCCTCTCCTTTCCCCGAGAAGAACTGTTTCGCATTTTTGCACCTGTCTTTCAGGAAGTTCGGGTTCTGGCAATGGATCTCAAACGTAATGTCGCACTTCTCCCTCCCGAGGAGATCGACTCACAGAGAGTCATCGCCTGTTTGGAAGCCTCGGGCCTTGGACCACGGTACCAGGAGATGAAGCTTGGCTTGGATACTCAGTTGACACGGTTTTTAGATCCTGAAGGCATTGACCTTTCCGGAGGACAGGCTCAGCGACTGATGTTGGCCAGAGCTCTCTATAAGGATGCGCCAGTAGTCATCATGGACGAGCCGACCTCTGCGCTGGATGCTCTGGCCGAAGCCGAACTCTATCAGCATTACGATGAGATAGTTGGCATGAAAACCTCCCTATACATCTCTCATCGCTTAGCCAGTACCCGCTTTTGTGATCGCATCGTTTTTTTAAGTAACGGCAAAGTCGCCGAGACGGGCAGCCATGATGACCTTATTAAAGCCGGCGGTCTGTATGCAGAGATGTTTGCAGTACAATCACATTATTATCAGGAAGAAATTGCCCCAGGCACTCTGGAGATCGCACAGATCGTCATGGGATTTAATGGAGGGTCATAAAATGACTACTGGAAGCTCAAAACATACCGTCAAAGAGGATATCCATCTTAACCTTCGCAGTGTGGCTCTTTTTCAGAATCTGGTCCCCTGGTCTGTTCCCCTGGTTTTTTCGTTATCTCTTTGCGAGGCAATTCTTCCCTTCATCAACATCCTTATGATGACCAGGATCATCGACGAACTCCTTGGAGCACGCAACCAGGAGCGTCTGATGCTGCTCGTGCTGCTAACCATCTCTCTAAATCTGGCCTTGAGCCTCCTGATCCGTGGGTTGACCAGAGCCCGCACCTACCTCTCTCCATTGTTGCAATCACGGTTCAGTCAAAGGATCGCTAATAAGAGTGCTACCATGGATTTCCTGCATGCTGAGAACCCCAGGACCCAGGAGCTGAGGCAGTTCTTCGAAGAAGGGCAGAATTCCATGGGTGGTATCGGATCTCACCTGAGAATCTTAGGACAATGCCTGCAGGACATTATCGCCGTCGCTGTCTCCTTTTCCATCGTGATGCAACTCTTCCTTTTCCCTCAACAGGGAGAGCTCCAGGGCCTTGCCGCTTTTATTGATTCTCCCGCCTCAACCATTGTCCTGTTTATTCTACTCCTGGGAGCGATGGCAATCGCAGCCTGGGTCAATATGCGTTCAGGTAAAATGATGTATCACATTAACGAGATAAATATACCGGTCAACCGTAAATTTAACTATCTGTCAGAGAACGTCTTCAATGACTACCGTTTCGGTAAAGACCTGAGGCTCTACCATATGCTGCCAATGATGATGCAGGAGATGGAGCACTTTATTTCATTTACATTGGGCAACTTTCGCCGCGCTATAAAAGCAATCGTAGGCTATGAGAGCCTGGCAGTAGCCGTCTCAACTTTAATCATCGGCATCATTTATTCCTTCGTCGGCCTAAAGGCCTACATTGGGACTATAACTATCGGTAGCATCGTTTTATATGTTGGAGCCATTTCACAGTTCAGCAGTAGTTTTGGCGGGCTGATCAGAAAAATGATCGAACTGAGAATCTTCGCTCTCTACGCAGAAGCTTTTCTGAACTATCTCAACTTACCCCAAGTCAAAGTCCGTGGCTGCAAGGATGTTCCACTGGCAGATGATGGTAATAACGAGATCGAGTTCCGCCAAGTCTCCTTCCGCTACCCTGGTACTGAAGCGATGATTCTCCGGAATATATCTATGACTATCAATGCAGGCGAGCGTCTGGCGGTGGTAGGTATGAACGGAGCTGGTAAAACCACCTTTATCAAACTACTATGTCGCCTCTACGATCCGACCGAGGGGTCAATTTATCTCAATGGGGTTGATATCCGGGAGATCGATTACGAAGCGTACTTAAAACTCTTTTCGGTAGTCTTCCAGGACTTTAAACTCCTGGCCTTCCCTGTGATCCAAAATGTTGCGGCTTCGTTTGATGCGGATCGTGACAAAGCCTCCCAATATCTTGATGAAGCGGGTGTCGGGTTACGGGTCAGAGGCATGCCACGAGGTATGGATACCTATATTTACCGGAACTTCGAGGAAGACGGAATCGAGATCTCCGGAGGCGAA
>WRDA01000176.1 GCA_009783675.1 Symbiobacteriaceae bacterium
TCTGCAGCCAGAAGTTATACCAGCGTGATGCACACCCAGCCGAAACTCGTCTTCATCTCGCAGACAACCGAGCTCGGCACTGTTTACACGAAAGCTGAAGTCGAAGCACTGGCCAAAGCTTGTCAGGAATGCGGTTATTATCTGTATCTGGATGGTGCAAGGCTGGGATATGCTCTGGCGTCCTATGGTAATGATCTTACCTTGCCGGATATCGCCAAATTCTGCGACATCTTCTATATAGGCGGAAACAAGGTTGGCGCCCTGATCGGAGAGGCGGTAGTTATAGTGAACCCCGAGCTTAAGCAGGGTTTTCGCCACGTGATGAAGCAAAAAGGCGCACTGCTGGCTAAGGGTAGGCTACTTGGCATCCAGTTTATGGGATTGTTTGAAAATGACCTGTATTTGAGCATTGGCAAAAACGCCATCGATAATGCGGCAATGATCAAGAGCGCCTGTCTCGCCAAGGGATACCCTTTCCTGATAGACTCGCCATCGAACATGCTCTTCCCTGTCTTACCCAACACTTTAATCACCGAGTTGCAAAAGAAATACGAACTGGGCGCTGTAACCAGAGTCGATGAGGAGCATAGCTCGCTTCGTCTGCTTACCAGCTGGGCTACACGAACCGAGGATACTAAGGCTTTATGTGCTGATATCCTGAGCCAGTGAGATTACTCTATTACATGGCGCACTCAAACCGCAACGGCATACCGGTATCTAATGCTGTGTATAGGAGGGTCTGAATTGCCATATTTCAAAAAAATCATCGGCGAGCGGTTGTATCTTTCTCCTTTCTGTCCTGACGAGCCGGAAACCTGCAGCAAATGGGCCGAGTGGATGAATGACCTATCCGTCTCCGCTACCTTTGGCGGACACCATCTGCTTGTCTCCATCTCCCAGGTGAAGAAAACCCTGGCAGAGTTGCAGGGCTATCGCTTCGATATAGTTCTCCAAGATGGGGACAATCTCATCGGTCATATCAGCCTGCATGACCTTGACCATATACATCGCCACGCCTTTCTCGGCGTCTTAATCGGTGAGACTGAGCACCGCAACAAAGGTTACGCAGCCGAGGCCATCCGACTTCTGCTCGAATATGGGTTTTGCTTTCTGAACCTTCACAATATCATGCTTTCCGTTCATGCCGATAATAAGCCAGGTCTTGCCTGCTTCCGCAAGGTCGGTTTTAGAGAAGCCGGACGAAGACGCGAATGGGTATTCAAAAATGGTGAGTATGTCGACGTGATCTATATGGATATGCTGGCCAGGGAGTTCATAAAAAATAACAACGAAAGCAATCATAATGCATAGACCTGGTTTAGCCAAGTCTCTGTAGATGATATAAAACGAAAGGTAGTGAAACCATGACTAACCCAGTCCTTCAGGCTATCGCCGATCGTCGCAGCAACCGTGGTTACCAGCCGGAACAGATCACGAAAGAACAACTGGACATCCTACTGACTGCGGCTCAGCAGGCGCCCAGCGCCAGCAACAAGCAACCCTGGTTTCTCTCTGTGGTGCAGAATCAGGAAATTGTTAAAGAAGTAAACGAAGAAGCCAGCAAGATCCATGGTCGCGAAGGTGACATTTTCTACGGGGCACCGACGGTTATTTTTGTCAGCTGTGATCGCAGCACCCGCTGGGGACTCCACGACTGCGCCTATGCCGTGCAGAATATCGCTCTGGCGGCTCACGCCATAGGTCTGGGCAGCGTGATCCTTGGCTTACCTGATGCAGCCTTCACCGGTCCCCGAAAGGATTATTTCAACCAGCTCCTGAAGTTCCCCGAAGGTCATGGCTTTGCTGTAGCAATCGCCATCGGCATCCCGACGGTAACCAAAGATGCCCACCCAATCCATCCCGACAGGGTTGTCTTCCTGGCATAAGCTTTGCATATTATCAGGAGCTAACGCCAATACCCACTGCTCCAGGAGCACATAAGGACTCTAGCTGCTCCGGGATTGCTCACGCCGCAGTGGGTATTTTATTTAAGGAGATGAAACCATGCGAGCACTGGAACGTATCAGCGATTTCATTGGTAACACGCCACTTTTAAGACTCCATAGCCTGTCAGAGAATGCTTCTATCTATGCCAAATGTGAGTTTCTCAATCCACTTAGCGTCAAAGATCGTCCGGTCTACCATATCATCTGTGAGGCAGAGCGTAAGGGTCAACTAAAGCCTGGTGACACCATCATCGAAGCCACTAGCGGCAACACCGGCATGGCTGTGGCTTATCTTGCTGCCATACGTGGATACAATGCTATTTTAGTCATGTCAGAGAGTCAGAGTATCGAGAGACGCATGATTCTGCAAGCCTTCGGCGCCAAACTCATTCTGACTCCGGCTGCCGAGGGCACCATCGGCGCATCCAAACACCTGCAGGAGATACTCCTTGACCATCCTGAGTACTTCTATCTGGCACAGCACTATAATCTGGATAATCCCGAAGCACATTATGTCACCACCGGGCCTGAGATATGGCGGGACACCGATGGACAGCTGGATATCCTGGTGGCTGGGTTGGGTACAGGTGGTACAATCTGCGGCAGCGGCAGGTACCTTAAGGAACAAAACCCTGCAGTCCAAATCACAGCAGTTGAACCAGATACGGCTCCTTTTATCTCGCAAGGGGTATGGCAACCACATCATATCATGGGGCTTTCGCCTGGCTTTGTCCCAGGGACGTTGACCCGCGAGCTTATCGACGACTTCGCTCTGGTCGGCGAGGAGGAGGCCTATGCCATGTGTCGCCAATTGGCACAGAGAGAAGGTATCCTGGTAGGCATCACCTCTGGGGCGGTAGCCGTAGCTCTTAAGCGCCAGGCAGACCTGCCGAAAAACCAGGGCAAAATAATTGTCGGCATCTTAGCCGACACTGGGCAGCGCTATCTCAGCGTCGAAGGATTGTTTGATGCGTCTTGATTTAGTCCACCATCAGGGCAAAGCTGAGCCCGAAGCGCGTTATACACTTCGGGCATTCAAACGATCTTACTCAAAGTCTTTAATACCTCTTTTAATGGATTATATATCATTTTCTGTCATTGCACCTGCATTTGTAATAGCAGGTTTGGCAGCGATTTTTGGAGTTGACCAGTAAAGAGCTTGGCCTTAAACAACATACACAGGGTTACTTGCCTGTAAGCCCAAAGTTGGTAGCACTTAACTGCTGATAATGATATTCGCAAAGTGTACCACCCGGCATTACGTCGTTTAAGCACATGATACTGTCACCATTATGGGCGATCCCATGATACTGACATTTCGTGAAACTGGGGCTTATGGCTCCATGATACGATCCTCTGCTGGAACCAGTGGGCTTGCGGTAGATCGAGTTGCGGTTGACATATCCAGACAAACCTAGTCCACATGCCGATAAGGACACCATCACCACCACAAGTAACAAGATTCTGAGTACAGTTTTTCTTTTCATCGCCTTCCCTCTTTCTTTTATTATAACGATTTACTCACTTATAGAGTTAACCATTGTCGAGATTTTAACAATAAAAACCGTTTTGGTCAATCCTCAGAAAGATTTTATTTGGATTTCATCTCGATTTCACGAGATTTTTAGTACAGAAATATTTAATTTGTTTCTAAAGTAAATGTGTATAGGCATAACCAGTTGAAACGAGACATGAGTGAAGGAGAATATTACATAAAGGAAGTGTTGTATGGATATTACTATACGCAGGCTTAACCCCGAACTGGCAGATGATTACGTGCATTTCTTCGACGTTACGCCTCATGATGACAGGACTGAAAAAGCCGAACTGCCCTGTTACTGTGTTACCTGGCGCAGCGACTCTTCATATATCGGAAACGGAGATCACTGGTATCCCACCCGGGAAGAAAGAAGAGAACGCGCCCTGGGGTTTGTGCGCGACCGTAGTCTGCAAGGGTACCTCGCCTATCGCGGCGATGAGATCGTAGGCTGGTGTAATGCCAACGCCGAATGCCAGGGATGCCTCAACTACTTAAGCTCATTTTGGCCCATCGACATGAGCAATGAAGACACTAAGGTGAAATCGGTATTCTGTTTCGTGATTGCACCACAAATGCA
>WRDA01000177.1 GCA_009783675.1 Symbiobacteriaceae bacterium
CAGCCTCTGGACCAGGCGGGACCTATCGCTACCAACAGGACCAGACAGATCGAAAGGGTAGCACCAGGGGTCATCACCCGTAAAGAGGTGAATGTCCCGCTGCAGACCGGCATCAAGGCCATCGACGTCATGGTTCCTCTGGGGCGCGGTCAGCGCGAGCTGATCATTGGCGACCGCCAGACCGGTAAGACGGCTCTCTGCATCGATACCATCATCAATCAAAAAGGCAAGGATGTGCTCTGCATCTATGTCGCCATAGGCCAGAAGGCTTCCACCGTGGCACGAATCATCAGGATCCTGCAGGATAACGAAGCAATGGCCTATACCACTGTCGTCGCGGCTAACGCCAGCGATCCCGCCTCCCTGCAATACATCGCTCCCTACGCCGGCTGCGCTATGGGAGAGGAATGGATGGAACAGGGTAAGGATGTCCTCATCGTCTACGATGATCTTTCCAAACACGCCGTCGCTTACCGCGCTATCAGTCTCCTGCTGCGACGTCCTCCCGGCAGAGAGGCTTTCCCTGGGGATGTTTTCTACCTCCATTCACGCCTGCTGGAGAGAGCTGCCCGTCTCAGTGAAGAGTACGGTGGTGGCTCCTTAACAGCTCTGCCGGTTATCGAGACCCTGGAAGGCGATATCTCGGCTTATATCCCCACCAACGTCATCTCCATCACCGACGGCCAGATCTATCTGGAATCCGAACTGTTCAATGAAGGTATCCGCCCGGCAATCAACCCTGGCTTCTCGGTTTCCCGTGTCGGTGGATCGGCTCAGATCAACGCCATGCGTCGCCTGGCTGGCCCGTTACGTATCGAGCTGGCTCAGTACAAGGAACTTGCCGCTTTCGCCCAGTATGGATCCGACCTTAGTAAGGACACTCTGGATCGCCTGAGGCAGGGCGAGCGCATCGTGGAGACCTTAAAGCAGCCTCAGTATGCACCGGTTCCCGTGGAGCATCAGGTCCTGCTTCTCTATATTCTGACCAACAAACATCTCAACGATGTAAATGTGGAGGATGTACAGGAGTTCCAGGGAGCCTTCCTGGCCTATATCGATCAGGAACATAGTCAGATCACCACAGAGATTCGCGAGAGCAAGCAGTTAAATGCGGAACTTACTGGCAAAATCGACGCCGCTATTACCGAGTTTAAGAGCACTTATAAAAAGAACTAGGAGACAAGACCATGCCCTCAATGAAGAGTATTAAACGCAGGATCTCCTCCGTTAGTACTACCAGACAGGTAATGAAGGCCATGGATATGGTTGCTACCTCCAAGCTGGCTCGCACAAAGTTCCAGATGGTAGCAGCCAGACCGATGTTCGACGAAGCCTGGCGCATTATGGAAGGCCTGCGGGGTTCGGAAGCAGCCGAAGGCAATGTCTGGCTGACTCCGCGCAAAGTAGAGAACACAGCTTATTTGGTTGTCGCCGGTGATCGTGGCCTCTGTGGCAGCTATAATCACAGCGTCTCCCAGCTTGTCCTGGAACATATGCTGGAGCGGGGCAACGAAAAGGTCATCAGCGTCGGCCTTAAGGGCAGGGATTTTCTGCGCCGCCGGGGTCGTAACGTCATCAATGTAGCCGTCTCTCCTTCGGAAACGACTTTTTATACCGAGGCTACCCGTATAGGGTCTCTGCTCATGTCCATGTACAAGTCCGGCGAGGTGGACGAGGTCTTCGTGGCCTACACTCATTTCGAGACAGTGATGTCCCATGTTCCGGCCCTGGTGCGCATTCTGCCCTTCGACGCCACGGCTTCCGAGGATAGCGGTTTCAACTGGATGCAGTTTGAGCTGGGTCTCGAAGCTTATCTTGACTACGCTATCAACATGTTTGTCTGCTCCTTCATTTATGGAGCCCTCCTCGAGGCTGCCACCAGCGAGCATGCTTCACGTATGGTGAACATGAACGCAGCCGTCGGTAATGCCTCGGATATCATCGACGATCTTACCCTGGCCTACAACCGGCGACGCCAGGCGGTCATCACTCAGGAAATCAGCGAGATCATCAACGGCATCACCGTAACAGCATAGGCAGTCCCGGTACCCCTCCTGTGGGGTATCCATTCGTGATCCATCATCTTGATAACAGGAAGTGAGCTGCTTGTCCGAGAGAAACAAAGGCATCATCACGCGTATTATCGGAGCAGTCGTGGACGTGAAGTTTGCGGAGCGATTGCCCTCTCTGTACAATGCGTTGGAGATAGCTAACGGAGCGACCATCGTAGTGCTGGAAGTGATGCAGCACGTGGGAGATAACACGGTGCGTTGCATCTCCATGAGCCCTACCGATGGTTTAGTCCGGGGCATGGAGGCTGAGGATACAGGATCGTCGATCTCCGTACCCGTCGGCGAAGAGACCCTCGGCCGCATCCTCAACGTTTTTGGACAGGCTATCGATGGCAAACCTCAGCCGGAAGCCAAAGAGCGTTGGCCGATTCACCGAACGGCCCCTGGTATTTCCGAACAGACCTCCACCACGACGATTCTGGAGACGGGTATCAAAGCCATCGACCTGCTTTGCCCCTACTCCAAGGGAGGCAAGATCGGTCTCTTCGGAGGTGCCGGCGTCGGCAAGACCATGCTGATCATGGAGCTGATCCGCAACATCGCCACCGAGCATGCCGGTTACTCGGTCTTTGCCGGGGTTGGTGAACGCACCCGCGAAGGAAACGACCTGTATCATGATATGATCCGTTCGGGCGTCGTCAACAAAGCCTCTTTGATCTTCGGTCAGATGAACGAACCACCGGGAGCCAGAATGAGGGTTGCTCTCACCGGACTGACCATCGCCGAGTATTTCCGCGATGTTGCCCGTCAGGACGTACTGCTGTTCATCGATAACATTTTTCGTTTCGTCCAGGCTGGTTCCGAAGTCTCTGCTCTGTTGGGTCGCGTCCCCAGTGCCGTAGGATATCAGCCGACCCTGGCCGATGAGATCGGCGGCTTGCAGGAGCGGATCACCTCTACAACCCATGGTTCCATTACCTCGGTGCAGGCCATTTATGTTCCTGCCGACGACCCCACCGATCCGGCTACCGCGGCGACCTTCGCCCATCTCGATGCTACCACCTACCTCTCCAGAGCCATCGTGGAGATGGGTATCTACCCGGCTGTTTCGCCCCTGGAGTCAACCTCCCGCATCCTGGACAAGAGCATCATCGGAGCTGAGCATTATGATGTGGCCCGCAGCGTGCAAAGTATTTTGCAGCGTTATCGCGACCTTCAGGATATCATCGCCATCTTAGGTATCGACGAAATGTCCGAGAACGACAAACTCATCGTCAACCGCGCTCGTAAGGTGCAGCGCTTCCTCTCCCAGCCTTTCTATGTGGCTGAGAAATTCACTTCCATACCTGGTAAATATGTTCCTATTTCGGAGACGGTGCGTGGCTTCAGGGAGATCGTCGAGGGCCGCCATGACGATATCCCCGAGGGTATGTTCTTAAACACCGGCACCATCGACGACGTCCTGGAGAAATTCAATAGGGCGGGGGTCTGATCTTGAGCGATAAAAAGATCCACCTGAAGATAGTCACTCCTACCGAGGTCAAGATCGACGAGAAGGTAGACATGGTGGTCATGCGCTGCGTCGATGGCGCTATGGGCATCCTGCCCGGTCATATGCCTCTCTCCACGGCGCTGGATTATGGCATCGCCCGCATCATGAACAAGGATGGGGAACGTCGCATTGCCGTCTTTGGCGGCATCGCACAGATTAAGAACGATGAGCTGGTCATCCTGACCAACGAAGCTTCCTGGCCGGAGGAGATCGACCTGGCTCAGGCTCAGCAGGAGAGGGAATCGGCTTCGGAGAGCATCCGCATGCATGTGGACAGCCTGGCCGTCCAGCGTTCTCAGGTTCAGCTACGCCGGTCTCTGGTGGCCATCGAGGTGAGTTCCTACACCCTGGTCAGTAAAACGAGAGCCGAGGAGAAATAGAACCGCCAGCCTTTAACATGTCGGGTCATGTTTAAACAATTGGTATATTATAGGGGGGTACTCATGGCGATGAGTACCCTCCTATTTATCCTTTTCAACCTGCTACCGCAA
>WRDA01000178.1 GCA_009783675.1 Symbiobacteriaceae bacterium
ACAGGCCTAGTACGAGAGTTCTGGGTTGTCGTTGCCTCTGACGCATTCGTCGAGTTCCTGGCCAGCCTTGACGCCAGCACAAGTGGTTACAATGCCCTGACCGAGCCTCAGCGTTTCTTCCGCTTCTTCCCTGATCTGGAGTATGAAACGGCAGCCTTCTTCTACCGTTTTCAGGAGGTAGGCGGACATCTTCCCAGCATCCAGAGACAACATACCTTCTATGGTTTAATCAACGCCTGGGCCAGTGCCTTTACCGGCATTCCGGAAGAACGCGACGGACGCATGCCGGACGAGGCCAGAGCCATGGCTATGGTCCTGCGCGATATGGATCAAATAAACTATTCGCTGAGTAACGCCAGCAATGCCAACCTTTCGATGATCGCCAACACAGTTAAAAACCTCTGGAATGTCTCCGAAGCTGGATTCATCTGGGATAACAGCAACTATTTCACCAAACTTGGCCAGTATCTATTTTACTCCAATGGGGACAATATGCTTCCTTCTCCTTCTTCGACAGCAGTAACTCAAATCCTGAACCTGGCACATATGCTGGCTCGCAGCGATGTAAGCCCGACGGCTACCATGCCTGGAGCGAATCTGACCTATGTGCAGAAGGCTTCCAGTTTTGTTACTGACTATATGGATACTGCCTCAAGTGGGGTTGCGGCTACGATCCAGATTACCAAACTGAACGATACCCCTGGCGCTCGCTCGGAGCAGGCACGCCGCATGGTCTTCGAAACCATCTCCTACAGGTCAGGTGCTCTCATCCCTAAAGAGGACGAACTACAGCTCCTTGGCCTGGGTTATCTTTACGGAGACCTGGATGGTCTGGTCACACAGCCTCTTTTCAACCCGGGGCTGGTAGCCAATATCATCGGTAACTACCGCGTCTATTTCCCCAATCTGGCAGGTTATCTAAGTAGTTCAGGCTTCACTCCGGAGTATTTCTTAGCTTATCGTACCTACAGTACCCTCCATCCGGATAAGAAGCCGGCTGAGGTTATTGCTGCCGTAAATGGAGCTTCCAGCGAATACCGTACTCTGCTTAATCAGCTGGATGGTAACTATGCCGTCTTTAAAGATCGGGTACGCATCGAAGAAATAATCGGTGATTATAATATCATCACATCTCCGACAAACATCAGCTGGCGACCAACTGAAGTAGCTCTTTATCGCCGCGACAACCTGCCTCCCCTTTATGTAACCTACTCAGGCAGTAACCTGGAGTTCTACTGGAAGGAAACCGGTACCCAGTTACCTCCTCAGGATTATGGGCAGTTCACTCTTCTCATCGATGTCTATCCTCCCTTGGGCAGCAGCGTCCGGGAGAAGGTCGCGACCCTTGAAGTACCCGTTTATATCCACGGCACCGCCTGGACTAATAAAAGAGATACTCTCAAGGCTGCTCTGGCTGCCACCTATCCCTTGAACTATAACGATCTGGTAGCAGTGCGTACTCCGGTCAAACCAGATGTCCTCCCGCCGGAACTCAGAGGCGGGCAGGAAGCATATCTGCTGAGAGCAGCAGATCAGGTGCAGCAGAACCGTGAAATCGCCGAAGGCTGGTTGGACTACTTCACCTGGTACCATGGAGATATTGTCCTGGCAAAGATCATAGAGTCCCTGGACGATCCGGGTGATTTAAGCGAGTTCTGGCCGAAGCTGCGGACAATGGCCTATGATATCAGAGCCAGAGATTCCATCATAGAGGACTATAAACTGTGGAAGTTTTTCGACATCTACCTGCAACGCTGGTTAAACATTGAGTCCGGTGGCAGACTGCTTTTCGATGACTTCCTGTGGCATCCTGGTGACTTTCTGGATCTGGGACCATTAGATCCTCGTGAGTATATTATTGGCCTGTCTAAGATGATGATTAACCCAGGAGATGCTTATAACTTCGATACCAATCGCAAAGGTTTCGTTACTGACTATCCCTTGGAATCTCATCGCACCGGCCTCTTCTTCAGTAACATCTATGCCTTCCGCAGTGTGAACAATGTCCGCAATGTCGGTGAAATGATCGAACGCTATCTGGTTCTAGCCAATAGAGGGACTACAGCAGTCACTCCTCTGGAGCTTGCATCGACCTGGCTGAACAACCTTCTCAACGATCGTACCATCTTCGAGACCTACACTTACAAAGATGCTGGCATTCCTCTACCAGGCAGCGTCGGCTGGAATGTTTACGTCCCCGAACGAAGCTCGATTTCGGCTAATCTGTGGGAGCATTTTCGCATCAACAGTGACGAACTCCTGCCCCTTTTCACTCTTCCCTTAAAGACAACACCCGACCTACGGGTCACAGTAATGCCAGGTATCGTCCTCATCGGTAGTACCGTGGAATACACCGATACCGGCAGCAGTGTCCTGAAGAACATAACCTTTAATGACAGATTTGGGCGACCTCTTCTTAATGTGATCTATAACCTGGAGAAACGTCACGACTATCAGGGGTTAGCGATTAATACCCCATGGTTACGTAAGGATTTCCGGAGTTCCTGGCTAGATAAGGGTAGTGTCTTCGTCTTCGATTTCCCTCGGGGAACCTCATCCTCTTCACCTATCAACACCTTCTTCTATTATCCGCTCCATTTCTGGGAGGATACCCACAGCTACGCCAGCTCCAACCGTATCGAGCTTGGACGCAACCCCTTCTACGACAACAACACCCTCCTGGGTTGGAATGACGAATTGCAATATCTCCTGCTGGAGGTTTTATCCCTCCATGATACTTTCGGCTATAGCCGTCCTCTGCGCCTCCTGCAACAGGAGATGGGAGGAATGCTGCAACCTCATGACGGTCTTAACTGGAACCTTACCGCAGACGATGAGACCCTCGTTCCTACCCAGAGTGAGATGCAAGCCAACCTTCGGCGCCTCTGGGAGGGTCGCAACCTCTTCGACAAATGGTGGGGCGATGTCTACCTGCGCAGCCAGGGAACGAGAGCCCAGCAGCTCTATACCTACCAGAACCGCAGCGCTACCGGCGTGGCACGTTTTATCCCAGCCGTGGCGAGCATTTCATCTTATGTCTATGATAATCCTCGCACCTATGCTGCTCCTACGGCAGTTCAGGATGCTTACTACATCAACGGCAACTATCGCCTGCAGAGCATTCCCATTCCATCTAACCTTAACTACGAGCGGGGCGACTGGTTGGTCGATCCCAGATCCGCCAGCTTTAAGCTCCTCAATCCCCCCGACAGATACTTCAGCACCGAATGGACCGGCGGAGGAGACCAGAACTACATAGGATTCTCCCTGATCCCACGCCGAGATACTCGCTACGATAGTCTTGGCAGCCGCTACGACCTGCCCAGGGTGGATCTCCTCGAGCAGATTTTCTATCGCCATGGCTGGTATGGGGTCATGGGTTACTTAAGCGAACAAAGGGAAGCCACCTCACTGGAAGCGATGGTCTATGCTGCCGTTAACAGCAACCTGGGAGGACTAACCAACAGCGTCTATGGCAGCTGGACCGAATGGACCCTGCAGGAATGGCAGGATCGCATCTGGAAGATCTCCGACGCCCAGCTGAGTTTAGTCAGCACCGCAGAATCGTCTATGGCTGGACTTGCCAACTGGGAATGGGAGAAGCTTATCTATCTCATGGATGATCCAGGTTACCTCAAGGAGTTCTTTGTAAATTATCTGAGGGAAAAGACGATCGATTTCACCGCCTACGATCTTCAGGTTATCGCCTCCCCAGGACAACCGCTTGAACTGCGAGCCGACAGAGCAACCACCTTCGAGGCTCTGAATAACGCTCAACGGATGCTCGATGGAAAACCTCATCCGCTGACCCCTGGCGTTCCTCTCTTTAATCCTCGGGATGCTCTCTGGCTACTTAACGTCACAGCCAGAGCCGGAGACTATGTCTATGACGGACCAGCGGGCGAAGAGAACTATCGCACCGTAGCTGACAACCTCAAACTCCTGGCTTTCGGAGGAGCCAGCACAGTCTTAAACGACACTGATACACTGGCACTGGACCCTAACGACGCTTATGTCGATGAACTGATCCGCCAGGCATTGCGC
>WRDA01000179.1 GCA_009783675.1 Symbiobacteriaceae bacterium
ATTGGTCTTCGTGCTGGCGGACATGGTGGAGAGCAGGGACAAAGAGACCGGCGGTCATGTGGAGCGGACTGCTCTCTATCTGAAGATTCTCATCGAAGGCATGCAACAGCGAGGCCTCTATCTAGACGAGATTCGCCAGCTGAATATCGAATCGGCAGTTTCCTCGGCACGTCTTCACGATGTGGGCAAGATTGCCATTCCCGATGGCATCCTCAATAAGCCGGGGAAGCTTACCCCCGAAGAGTTCGAGACCATGAAGTCTCACGTGGAAGAGGGAGCCAAGATCATCGATCAGATCGTCTCCCGTACCGGTGAAGTAGCCTTCCTGCGTAACGCCAGACTCTTCGTCTGCTATCATCACGAACGCTGGGATGGCAGGGGATACCCTTACGGTCTGGCTGGGGAGGAGATTCCCCTGCATGGCAGAATCATGGCTGTGGTGGACGTTTATGATGCTCTGATCTCGGTACGGCCATATAAAGAGGCTTTCAGCCAGGAAAAAGCAATAGATATCATCATGGAGAGCGCTGGTAAACAGTTCGACCCAGCGATCGCTAAGGTCTTTTACGAGGTCAGAGAGCAACTCTTTGCGGTGAGCACTGATCTTAATCAGAGGACTGCCTCCGGCTTCCATTCCCTGGAAGGATACCCTGCCGGGTAACGAGGTGACTATGCGCAGAGGCGTTTCGACAACTCTTATTCTGGCTTTACTCCTGACGACTCTCTGTGGCTGTGACGAACCTCCTCCCGTGCCGGTCAGGTTTTCAGTTAGTAATTACCAATACATTCCCGGAGTAACCGTGGAAGAAGTCAGGCTCATCGAGGAGCTCAAGAAGGAACGCACGGCGTTTTCCTTCGGGCAGATGGCCGAGATCGAAGCTTTCGTCTTTGCCGATGGCAGTTACGGAGGCTTCGCGACTCGTTTCTGTCAGCACCTCGCTGAGCTTTTTGATTTTCCTTTCCAACTGGAGCTGATCTCCTGGGAGGATCTGGTCACTGGTCTCGACAATCATTCCCTGGATTTCACCGGCGAGATCGTTTCTTCGGCTGACCGGCAGAGCGCTTACTTCGTTTCCCAGTCTATAGCCGAACGCTCCATGCGCGTCTTTCAGCTCAAGGGCAGCCGGGAGATTTCTATGGAGCGAGACCTTAACGGAATGAAGATCGGAGCTATCGCCGGGACCATGGATATCGCCAATGTGCGGCATTTCTACCCCGAGATCAGCTTTATCGCCATCGAAGTGCCTAATTATAACGATGCCACCAATCTTCTCCTCAGCGGCGAGATCGATGCCTTCATCTCCAAGGACGCCATCGATTCCTTCTGTGAAGCTCACAGCAATATCAGGTCCAGGGAGTTCTTTCCCCTTATCTATACCCCCATCGCCCTGACCACGGCCAACCCGGATCTGGAACCGATCATCAGCGTGGTGACCAGGTACATTCAGGCGGGTGGCATCGACACCCTCTACGATCTCTATCGCGAAGGAAACCGGGACTACTCTCGTTACCGGCTTAACCAGACCTTAAGTGAGAGGGAGCTAGCCTGGCTTGGCAAGATCCTGGCCTCTGGTGAAGCGATTCCCGTGGCCTTAGAACAGGATAACTATCCTATCAGCTTCTACGACCATCAGGTTAAAGAGTTTCATGGTATCGCCGTCGACGTACTGAAAGCAGTCAGTGAACTGACAGGTTTACGCTTCGAGGTCGCTCATCCGGTAGATGCTTCCTGGTCTTACTTAATGGATCTGTTGATCAGCGGCAAGGCTTCCCTGGTTTCCCAGCTAATCCAAACCCAGGAGAGACAGGGAAACTTCCTCTGGACCGACAGGCCCTATACCACCGACTACTTCGCCCTGCTCTCCCGCTATGATTATCCCTACCTGGCCATCTACCAGGTAGTTCGTAACAGGGTTGGCGCCGTGCATCGCACCGCCTTTGAGGACAAGTTCCATGAATGGTTTCCCGAATACCAGGATCTGATCTACTACGATAACTTTAATGATCTCTTCGATGCTTTGGAGAGTGGTGCCATCGACCTTCTGATGGGTTCCGGCTATCTGCTGCTGATGCAGCAAAACTATCGCGAGAAACCAGGCTTGAAAGTCAATGTGCGTTTTTCCACTCCGCTGGAATCCTATTTCGGTTTCAACCTGGAGTCCGCTGAGCTTTGTTCCATCATCAGCAACGCTCAGTATTTTATCAACCTTGGCTCCATCACCGATGCCTGGACCACCAAGGGCTACGATTATGCCAAGACCACGGCTCAGCAGCGCTCCCTCTATTTTCTGACCATTTCCCTGATCTTGGCAGGGATTCTCCTGCTCTCTCTGATGATCATCTGGCGCAACCGGCGCTTAAACCGCATCCTCGACCGCATGGTCAGACAGCGCACCAGGGAACTTACTGCAGCGCTGGCGCAGTTACAGACAGTTATTTCCAACTACTCGGGAGTGATCTGGAGCGTCGACAAGGATCAGACCATCACTCTCTTCGATGGACGCTTCTTGGATCAGCTGGGCGTCAGCAGGGACTCCCTGATCGGTAAGAGACTGGAAGAAGTTAGTGACAACGAAAACTATCGTGAAATTATAGAGCGGATCTCCCTGACTATAACACACCAGTCTCAGGACTGGATATCCGACATAAATGGCCGCAGTTTTCATTTCCATACCACGCCGATGCTGACCAGCGATGGAGCAGCAAACGGTGTGGTGGGCAACATCCAGGACATCACCGATACCATGCGGCTGCAACTCGAGCTGAGAGAGGCTCTGGAGCGGGCCAGTGAAGCCATGGAGGAGGCCATCGACGCCAACAAGGCTAAGAGTGCCTTCCTTTCGATTATGAGTCACGAGATTCGTACTCCTCTGAATGCGATCATCGGTATCGCCGATATCTTCCTTCAGGAACCACTACTGGCTGAGGAGATCAAAGAAGCCTTCAGCAAGGTTCACACTTCGGGAGATATTCTGCTGGGGATTATCAACGACATTTTAGACCTTTCCAAGATCGAAGCTGGTCGTCTGGAGCTGGCCTGCGACAAGTATGAAGTCGCCAGCCTGATCAACGATACGGCCCAGATCAACATGCTGCGTATCGGCGATAAACCGATAGAGTTTATCCTGCAGATCGATCCCGATTCTCCCGCCATGTTAATCGGAGATGAGTTGCGCATAAAGCAGATCTTAAATAACCTTCTCTCTAACGCCTTTAAGTATACCGACGCCGGCCAGGTTACCCTCAGGCTTTCCGCATCCACTTTTGCTGGGGAGGATGGCGAGCAAAAAGTGAAGCTGATCCTGGGCGTGGATGATACCGGGCAGGGTATGAGCCCCGAACAGGTGAATCATCTCTACGACGCTTACGCCCGTTTCAATCCACAGATGAACCGTTCCACCGAAGGCGCGGGCCTTGGCATGAGTATCACCCGTAACCTTATTTCCCTGATGCATGGTGAGATAAGCGTCCATAGCGAACTTGGCAAGGGCTCCCAGTTTGAGGTGACCTTAGAGCAAGGTTGGGTCAGTGATGAACCTTTAGGCAAAGAGCAGGCCGAAAATCTCCAGGAGTTTCGCCTGGGCAATCACTACCTTAGCCGGACCTATCTCCGTCGCGAGCCAATGCCCTATGGCAGTGTTTTAGTCGTCGATGATGTGGAGACCAACCTCTATGTGGCTCAGGGCTTGTTAACCCCCTACGGTCTGGCGGTGGATACAGTCACCAGCGGTACTGCGGCCATCGAAAGAGTCAACGAAGGCAGAGTCTACGACATTATTTTTATGGACCATATGATGCCGATCATGGATGGCATGGAGGCGACTCGCATCATCCGCGACAGGGGATACAAAGGCGCGATCATCGCTCTGACGGCTAATGCGGTATTGGGGCAGGCCTCGGTCTTTCTCAACAATGGTTTCGACGATTTCATCTCCAAGCCTGTGGACTTAAGGCAGCTCGATGCGGTCCTTAACAAGTTTATTCGTGATCGTCAGCCTGCCAGAGAAAGTGAGCCTCCCGGGGCAGAGCAACGATCACCTGAG
>WRDA01000180.1 GCA_009783675.1 Symbiobacteriaceae bacterium
CGCGATGTGTACGGAAACATGTATCGAGGCGGATCTCTGGCGGACAAACCCCTCCTCGTTTTCTATGACGAGTCTGCTCAGGGTAACCCGACCAAAATAACCCCGGATACCATCGTAGTGGTGGAGAAACGTGAACCGATGCTCGTTCCTGTAGATAAGTAGTAAGGATTGAGCACAGTAGTAAGGATTGAGCACTTGCTGATCTCCCGTTATCTATGCTATAATAGCTAAAATTCAAACGAGGAGATGCATTAATGAATATCATCCGTACCTCTGCTGTCGAGTTGTCGACGATTCCTGCGATTGCTTATAAACAGAAACTCTCTGCGGGTGGCGCTGGGATCAAGATTCTGCGCCTGGACCTGGAAGCCAGTGCTGTCGGCTCCATAGACAAGCGCACGGGAGAGATCGTCGCCTATGGTAAGATCGATGCGAAACTCTTTCCTCCTGAAGCTTTTGACGAGGCTTTAGAGCTGGTTGCAGGGCTGCCTTATTCTGCCAGAGGAAAAATCGCTCTTAAGGCTTATGCAGAAGTCGAAGTTGAAGATGTCCCCGACGAAGATGACGGAGAAGCTGCAGAAGACGAGAGTGCTGCCGAGGAGATCAGCGAGGAACCGGATAAATTGGATATGACTCACAGTGCAGAGTATATAGCCATTGTCGAGCGCTACTCAGACGAAAACGGGAAACTTAACTATACCCTGATGAACAAGGATTTTATCCAATTCGCTTCCAGGTCCAAGGTTGTTACGACTATGGTTGCTGAGAGAGCAAAAACTGATGATATTGTCCTCTTTGTCATCAAGAGCCGCGCTGCTCTGATCGCTGGGAAGCGGGAGAGTCTGGATGATGTTTACGCAGCTGCGTTGATTGCTACCCTCGACGAGATTAACCCCCGTTCTGCCTTTAAAGAGCTGAAAGCTCATCTTAATAGGTTACTCGCCCGCAAGAAATAACGGTCCAGGGTTTAGGGGGTCCCTGCCATGCTTCAGGGTAAGATGGATGTGGAGAGACGCGATGCTGTCTACTTCAACGGGATCATTTTCCTTTGTTGTCTGGTTATTGGCGTACTAAGTATGATGATTCGCTACCGTGCAGAGGAAGGGAACCTGGGTCGAGAAGCCAGATGGCAGCAGGACATTAATCAGATCAAAAATGATCTTTTCAAATACCATCCACGTTTCAGTCAGAGCCTGGAAGACATGGAGGAGTTTGATCTACGCTTAACCACTCTGGGTGAAAACGTCGATCACCTCGCTGATCGGGAAATTCTGGCTGAACTGACACAGATAATAAGCCGTGATCTGGGAGACAGCCACAGCTATATAAGCGACTTTGCTACTTTTTATCCACTACAATTCTTCTGCTTCAGCGAGGGAATCTTCGTCAAAGGGTCGACAGCTTCGTATCATACCCTGATCGGGAAGGAACTGACAGGAATCAACGGCGTTGCTTTATCCGATGCAATATCAGGTCTTGAGCGTTTTCTCAATAACGATAATACCTGGATTGCCAGGGATTTGCTGGCTCGGGCTCTCAGCGATCCTCATCTGCTCTTTATCGCTGGTTTGTCAGCGCATCCCAGTGATGAAGTTCAATATCTCCTGGATGATGAATGGATTAATATGATGCCGGTGTTTCGTCGCTCCGTAAACCACAAGAATACGGTGTATGCCAGAGGGGATCTGGATCTTGGCACTGATCTGTCCCAGTATAAGAGCGCTCGCTTTTATTGGCATACTTTTTTGGAGAGCAATGTATGTTATCTGAAAATCAATCGCTGTCATGATGACCCGTATCTACCTCCCTTCGCCGGATATATCGAGCAACTGTTCGCAGAAATTGACAGACTTGGCAGTCCCAAGTTGATTATCGATCTACGCGATAACAGCGGGGGTTTTCCCGAGCTGATTCATTCCAGCCTGATGGCGGAGATTAAGGCGCGACCCCGGCTAAACAACCGGGACGCTTTAAGAGTAATCATTGGCAGATCGACTTTCTCTGGTGGAACCTGCTTGGCTTATGATCTGAAGCAGGATACGAATTGCCTGGTCATCGGCGAACCGTCGGGGCAAAAACTACCTTTCTTTGCTGATCCTCAAATCATGCGCACCAGGTATATGGCTATCCCCTGGCTGTGTTCAACAAGATTCTATGACGATAATGAAGACGGACTACGCATCTTAGCAGCAAACATCGAACTCTTCAGTCCGGATATCGAAGTATCTCTTCACGCTCGGGACTGGTTTGAGGGACATGACAGTTTTTTAGAGGAAGCCCTGCGATGATGTTTAGTATCCTTAAACGGTAAAATCTGGCACGAAAGAAAATCGGTGACATGAATCGGTATATTGAGGACAGAAATCCCTTCGCTCAGGCAGAGCGTGGTATACTGCCAGCAGTGCGAGGAACCAATGCAGGTGAAGTGATCTCCCCAATCAAGTTTATGCTTTATAACCCTCGCAAAAGAGCAGCAAGTGATGACAATCACCTGCTGCTCTTTCGCTTTGAAGTCCTCAGGGACCTACGCGACAATCTCTGCTTTGGTTCATAAACAGGTTAGCCAGCACCAGAGATAGTTACGCCATCGACAGATATCCAGGGAAGTACTGAACTGCCATCACAGATAGTTTCTCGAGATATGGCACGGATGTTTTGACAGATCGCTTCAAGATTACCACTGATCATGGTTTCACTGACCGGACCACTGATTTTCCCATCGATTATGGCAAAACTGTTCTTGGCAACACCGGAAAAGTCTCCATTGGCAGCAGGTGCTCCACCTGAAAAGCGATTGACGATCAGTCCGCGATCGATGTCAGTAATCATATCTGCCAGGCTATGATTGCCGGGAGCAATGATTATATTACCTGAGAGATTTGCGCTACGAGGTCTACCCGTCTTGAGTGATCCATATCTGGAAAGGAGAAATGATTGTAGAACGCCGTCCCTGAGCAGATCCGCGTCCGAACTGACATAACCATCGGCGGTAAAACGTTCACCACAGATGATTCGGGGATCGAGTGGACTAAAGCTAAGGTTCAATAGGGGATGAGCAACTCTGGATCCAAGCTTATCCTTCCAGATCGCGGTTCCTTGTAAAAGGGTTCCTTCACCTGCGAAGAGTTGTATTACAGTGGCAAAGAAATCTGTAACACATCCCGGGGTGAGAATCACAGGCCCGGTGAACTTCCCCTCGATGGGAGCTGCACCGAAACTATGCACCGTATCATCCAGCATCTGGCGCATCATGCCCATCTCCATGAGGGGAGAATCGACATCCAGAAAACGTACACCATAGCCATTGAAGGAGGTCGATCTGTCACCGTCATGTCCTGAGAACATACTCATATACTCATAGAAACCCTGAGATGCTGACATCTCGACGCCATTGGAGTTTATTAGCAGACTGTGGTTTTGCACATAATGAGCTATAAACTGCTCAAGATTGATCAATGGATAACGAGCTCCGAGTTCGCAGATGTATTCCTGAATGCGTAAGAATAGTTTTTCCTTATCCGGAAGCATGACTCCTGACTCAAAGCTGCGATTCTCAATAAACTCAGCGATACCCTCTGCTTCATCTTCTACACCAGCATCGGCAGCAGCCAATGCCGCGAGAAGAGCATCATCAATGGCCTCTTTCTGCAGGCTGGTTGTGGCACTGACACCTTTCTTTTTGTTTTTGATGACTTTGATACTCAGAGCAGAGTTAAACAGAGTCCGGTAGAGGGAGAACTCACCAGCTTCGGCATTAAGTTCCTCGGTAAAGCCATCGGATGTGATAATACTGACCTGACTGGCACCCTGATGACTCAGTTTGTGGAGCGCATATTCGGCTGCCTCTCTTTTCTGCACCACTGTCACCTTCCCCCTATGTTGATCCGGCAGCGTAAGGCCGGTCCACCCATACCTACAGTTATTGTTTGTTTCTTGCCGCACCATCCCGAACTGCCCCAGGTCATATCTGAGGAGATCATATCCACGGTTTTTAACATATCAAA
>WRDA01000181.1 GCA_009783675.1 Symbiobacteriaceae bacterium
ATCCTCCCGCTCCTCCCATGGGTGGCGGAGATATGATGATGTAGGAACACTTAGGTACCTATAACCAGAAAAGGTGTAAACATCCAAGAGGAGCCAACTCTGTTGGCTCCTCTTGACGTTGGTAGTTGCATAGTGTTCATATTTGTAGTAAGATGAGACCGGGAGATACTACACCAAAGGATGTGACTGCAGATGCTTCCCATCAGAGATGATGTACCCTCCGGAATCAAGCCTTGGGTTACCTACAGTCTGATTGCAGTCAACGTCTTTATCTTCCTGTGGCAACTCATCATCCTGTCGCCTTTTCATGTCCAGCAGCTATATCGCGTATATGGCTTTACACCAGCTTTTTTCTTTGAGCATATCAACAGGTTTTCATTGTTTCCACCTTGGCTCACGGTGCTTACCTCCCAGTTTAACCACTCGGGTTTCAGTCACATCCTGGGGAATATGCTGTATTTATGGGTTTTTGGTGATAATATTGAGGACGAACTTGGCCATCTACCCTTCCTGCTCTTCTATCTGCTCGGAGGCGCCTGTGGGGCGCTTTTACATGGTGTATTCAACATGACATCGACAATCCCTCTGATTGGAGCCAGTGGAGCCATCGCGGCGATTCTCGGAGCTTATTTCGTACTCTACCCCAGAGCCAGGGTGCGTTCTCTGGTGCCCTTATTCTTCTTTTACTTCACAATCAATGTTCCAGCAGTACTCTTTTTAGGAGCCTGGTTTATTTTACAGGTCTTCAACAATAGTATCTCGGGAGCCGTTAGCACCACAGCCTATTTGGCGCATATCGGAGGTTTCCTGGTAGGGGTTGCCGTCGGCTTATGGTTAAAGCGTAAAAGATCCATGCGCTGGGAGCTTCTTCCTCCCGGTAAGTGGGAGGATAACCAGCAGATTCCCCTACAGTAGACCGAGTCCTGAAAGGGGTGAATGTATGGCAGGCGGAAAACGATCTCCGGGAAGGAAGAAGAGCGGCAGCGGTAAACGTCTCTTTGTCCTTTCCATAGTCTGCTTGTGTTTTCTGGCAGGCGTCTGCCTGGCTTACCAGAAGGGAGCCAGGAGTCTGAGCCAGGAAGAGTCGCTGCCTGTAACAGAGGCAACTCCACCCAGTACTGTCCCGGAGGAGCTAATGCCTGATCCTTCCATCCCAGCAAACCTCTTGCCGGAGCAGACAGAAGAGAACGACGGACCCAAACCTCTCCAGGCTGGACAGCAAATTCTGGTTCCCCTCGAAGGTACCGGTACTGTCGTCTATCAGGGTCGTCAGGGGCTGGGTAAGGTCGCCCTGACTTTTGATTCCGGTTGGTTGTATGAACCCACGGAGACCTTACTGGATGTTCTCGATGATTTAGATGTGAAAGCTACTTTCTTTACCAGAGGCGGCTGGGTTCAGGCTCAGCCTGATCTGACAAGGCTGATTCGCACCAGAGGGCATGAAATAGGTAACCACAGTTATACCCACAGTAGTCAGCCCTCTCTCGAAGACGCCGAAATGAGATGGGAACTCAATGCAACACGTGACGCTCTCCTGGAACTAGTAGGCGAGACCGAGCCATATTATCGCCCTCCTTATGGAGAGTATGTCGATCGTGATGTGGCATTGGCAGGCTCCGAGGGCTATTACTTCACCGTAATGTGGAGTAAAGACAGCATCGACTGGACCGAACCAGGAGAAGATATCATTCTGCAGAGAGTGGGTAATGAACTGGAAGATGGTGGTATTGCTCTGATGCATGTGGGGGTATGGCAGACGGCAAATGTGTTGTCTCAGGTAATCTCCAGGTTAAGAGAACGCGGTTTGGAACCTGTTCGTCTCTCCGAGATCCTTGACTGGGCAAACCTGCCTATGCAAACAATAACTGCCAGAGAGGATGAAACCTGGGAGAGTCTGGCATTGGATTACAAGATTCCTGTGGAGGTTCTTATATCTCTCAACAGCGGCGATTGATACTCTGATTACTGCAGTCAAAGAAAGCAGCCCCTGTCCGTAAGTTCGGATGGGGGCTGTTTACTACCTTCTGCGCCCGAGATCATGGCGATATTGCTTACCCTTAAAGGTCACTCTTTCTGCGTTACTATAAATAATCTCCAAAGCCTTCTCCAGATCGGAGCCCAGGGCACTGAGAGCAAGAACCCTTCCTCCACTCGTCTGTAACTCCCCATTATAGGATCGTATTCCGGCGTAAAAAGGGATCACCTCAGCATCCAGGTTTTCCAGCCCGGTGACAGCGAGACCTTTGACCGGGTCTTCGGGATAACCTGGTGCCGCCAGAACTAGACAAGCCGAGGCATCCGCGTGAACCTCCAGCACTTCTGATTCCAATCCACCCTGGCAACAAGCCAGAAGTAAAGGGACGAGGTCACTCTTCAGCCTTAGTAGCACTGCCTGAGCTTCAGGATCACCGAAACGAGCATTGTACTCCAGAACCCTAGGACCATCTGCGGTAACCATCAACCCAATGTAAAGAATCCCTCTATAATCCAGACCTTCCTGCTGTATGCCCTGCCAGGTGGGGATAACAATCTCGTCTTCGATGCGTGACAGGATCTCAGAGGTTAGCCATAGCGGAGGAGAAACCGCACCCATCCCGCCAGTATTAGGTCCGGTATCTCCATCTGCAAGCTGCTTATGATCCTCACTGACAGGTAAAGCACGAAAGGTATGGCCGTCACACATCATCAGATAACTCAGCTCACGGCCAGAGAGGAACTCCTCTAAGATAAACACTTCGGCAGGAGATCCCAGTTCAGCCAAGCGAGAGATAGCCTCTGAGGCTTCGGCAGCTGTGTGAGCTATGATGACGCCTTTACCGAGAGCCAGCCCGTCGATTTTTACGGCTAAAGGAAAGCTGCAACCCTTCAGGGCAAGGAGTGCCTCTTCTGCGCTGTGACATTCCTGCCATCTTGCGGTAGGGATACCGTGCTTATCCATGAAGGATTTGGCGTAACTTTTCGACCACTCCAGACGAGCTGCAGCTTTCTCTGGTCCAAAAACTGTCAAGCCTGCAGATTTAAAGCTGTCGACCAAGCCTGAGGCTAACGCATCGTCGGGTCCTATGATTATCAGGTCGATGTGTAAATGCTTGGCAGCTTCGATCAATCCCTGATGATCATCAACAGAAATGTGGAGTGTCTCAGCAATGTTACTCATACCCCAGTTACCCGGAGCAGCATATAGATTGGTGCAGAGTGGCGATTGTGCGATCTTCCAACAGAGAGCATGTTCGCGACCGCCACTGCCAATGACCATAATTTTCATACTCGAACCTCAGTGTTTGAAATGTCTGATGCCGGTAAAAACCAGGGAAACCCCCAGCTCGTTGGCTGCCTTGATACAGTGCTCGTCGCGAATCGAGCCGCCTGGTTCGATGATCGTAGTGATGCCGTAAGATCCGGCCTCCCATAAACTATCATCGAAAGGAAAGAAACCGTCAGAAGCCAGGACAGCACCCTTTGCCGCATCACCCGCCTGAGCCAAAGCCTGTCGTGAAGCTTCCACACGATTTACCTGACCCTGACCCAATCCGAGTGTAAGGCGATCCTTGCAAACTACAATGGCATTGGATCGCATATGCTTAACAACCCGCCAGGCAAACAGAGCATCCTCCAGGGCTTCAGCCGAAAGCGCGACCTGGCTCACAGTCTTCCAACCCAGAGTTTCATCAACTACGGCATCGGGTGATTGAACAAGGTAACCTCCGAGGATAGAACGCAGTGACAGAGATGATTGTCTCGACCAGTTCTGCTGATCTCCCAGGGAAAGGATGATCGTGTTACGTTTAGCCACCAGTAGTTCCATAACCTCTTCGCTTATTGAGGGCGCAAGGATCATGTCCAGAAAGAGGGGTTTGATTATCTCTGCTGTTTCGCGATCCAGGGGGCGATTCAATGCAACCACTCCGCCATATATGGACACCGGATCTGCTGCATAGCAGTGAGCAAAAGCTCTCGCGATCGAGGAGGCACTAGCTGCAGCACAGGG
>WRDA01000182.1 GCA_009783675.1 Symbiobacteriaceae bacterium
AAGTCAAGTATCGATCGCCTGGTCGCTGCCCTGCTGGAGAAGAACAAGCTGAGCAAGGAAGAGATGGAGACGATCTTAAAGAGTTGAAAGTTAAACTTCCAATGCCCTCTGCAATTTCGATTTTGGTTCAGCTACCAGTTCGTAGCGCTCAGCGAGAATTTCTCCCAGTTGGCAGAGGTCTTCGAGATTACCTTCTTTAAGCTCCAGCTCAAGTTCCAGGAGGGCGCTGCGCTTCTCTTTTCTTATCAGAAAGCCTTCATCCAGGGCCAGTTCGACTTTCGATGCTCTCCAAGCCAGACAGAGCACCTGTCTTTTAAAGTCGCTGACGGCGATCTCTTCCAGGGATTCGTCACCCAAGATTTTGCTGAGCATCACCGCACAGGGCAGGAGATGCCAGGGAAGATCCGCTGGATTCGCCGGCATCTTTTCCAGGACAATCTCCTCCTCTTGGCGTTGACTGAGGGCGGGTGGCCTCAGCTCCCTGCAGCCCTCTTCAGGGCTGCCCTGCTCCGAGTGATCGGAGGAACCCTGGTATTTGCAACATAATACGATTATCTCACCATCAGACCTCAGCCTCAGCCCGATGCCAGCATCTCTCAGACGCTGATCCGGGGTGTCGAAGTAACGGTTATGCAGCTCATGGGTCTGCCAGGGGTTGCAGGCTACCTGTCTCACCTGAGGATCATCCAACAGGCGAACAACGCTGGCATGTGATCTAAAACGGTATTTAAGCTCAATTTCCATATTTATGCACCTGCTTTGTCACGAATGAGGGGGTACTCCTGTGCACATAACTATCACCGGCAGCCTGGGCAGCGGTAAATCCTCGGTCAGTAAGTATATCAGCGAAAATTTCAACCTGGTAAGATACTCGACAGGCGATGTCCAGCGCGAACTGGCGAAACAGCTGGGGATGACCACTCTGGAATTCAACCTCTTCTGTCAGCAACAGGACGATGCAGCCTATGATCACATGATCGATGATAAGGTTGTCAGGATCGCTACGGAACATCAGGATGATAATATCATCTTCGATTCCCGCATGGCCTGGCATTTCGTGCCCCATTCTTTTAAAGTCTTTCTCTGGGTGGATCCGGAAGTTGCTGCGCGCAGGGTGTTCGAGGATGATAAACGAGGTGGCGTGGAGAGCTACTCCAGCCTGGAGGAAGCCTCGCAGAAGCTGAAAGCCAGGGCCCTCTCGGAGAGTGAGCGTTTTTATACCTTCTATGGCGTGCGTTATACCGACCTTGGTCACTTCGATCTGGTCATCGACACTTCCCAGGCCTCTATTCCTGAGATTGCCGAGATTATCATAGCTTCATCCCAACTACATGAGGCAGGGAAGTTCAGCGTTAAGACCGGAGTCATCAGAAATCCCGGGGAATTTCACTGAGATCCCCCGGGATTTCAGGGTTTCGCACAAATGTTTCCACATCTGTGGAAAAATCTGTGGATAAAACAGTGGAAGACTATAGTTTGATCTGCTTTAAGCTCTGATCCAGGTCGGCGATCAGGGCATCTGTATCTTCTAACCCCACGTAGATCCGTACCATTTTAGGATATACGCCACGACGTTCCTGTTCCTCCGGGGTTGGTTCATAACGGGAGACAGTGATCAGGCTCTCAAAACCTCCCCAGGAGACACCAAGCTTAAACCAGTTAAGGCGGTTGGCGAAGGCTTTGACTTCTTCGATGCTGCCCTTGGGGATAAAGCTCATCAGGCTGCCATAGCCGGTGAGCTGCTTTTGTCCGATGGTATAATCGGGGTGACTCGGCAAGCCTGGGTAGATCACCCGTTCCACCATGGGATGTTCCTCTAAGAATGTAGCGACTCTCAGGCCAGCCGCCATCGAGGCCTTAAGGCGTATGGGCAGGGTGCGCATGCCCCGAATCGCCAGCCAGGATTCGAAGGGTCCCATCATCGCTCCATAGATCTCCCTGTTCTTGGCGACCTTTTCCATCCACTCCGCCGAACCACAGGAGATGCCGGCGACGATATCGGAATGGCCACCCAGATATTTGGAGACCGTATGGACCACCATGTCCACCCCCATGGTCAGAGGCTTCTGGTAGATGGGGGAAGCCCAGGAGTTATCGATAACCGTAGCAATATTATATTCTTTAGCGATGGCAGTAATGGCTCGAATATCCTGCATCCTGAGGGCAACCGAGGAGGGGCTCTCCAGATAGATACACTGAGTGTTAGGCAGGATAGCGGCTTTCAGCTCTTCCAGATCCGTTCCGGTGATGAAGGTAGCTGTGACCCCAATCCTGGGAAAGAAATCGGTGACGAAGGTTCTGGTGGGGCCATACATCCCCTCGACTCCGATAAAATGACCTCCACAGGAGACCGCTGCCAGGATGGACGCCGTGATCGCACCCATGCCCGAAGCGAAAGCGACAGCTTTCTCTCCTCTTTCCAGAGCGGCTACCTTGCGTTCGAAGATATCCGTGGTGGGATTGGCAACTCTGGCGTAGACGAAGCGCCCCGGAGTGGGGTTCCACATCTCCTCCACACTGGGATGCACATGGAGGGAGTTCTGGAAAAGAGGCGGAATCACCGCACCTAAAAACTTCTCGTACTCATCACCAAGATGGGCACAGATCAGCTCATCGTTGCCCAAAGCCAGTTCCTGATCCTTCTTGTTGTACGCCTGGGAATCGGCCATAGAAGAAGACCTCCTCGTTTTATGTTTTCGTAGAATATACTACAATTTCTGCGTTCGTCTGTCTTTTCCTTTCCAAGTAGCCCCAAACTTGCTAACTTGAAAACCTACTTCGGGGATAACAAGTGATCCCCTTGCACGTCTCAGTTAGCAGGATCTGAGATGGGGACTCCAAGTCCCCAAACCCCTGGACGGGAGCCGTGCTCCCGCACCGCGCGAAAGCGCGGTGACAGCCGCACACATTTTCATACCTCAGGGTAAACGTAGTTCATGTGCGTCTAGCCAAAAACCTGCTTAGCCTGGGCCTGGATGCAAGTAGTCGCTCAGCTCCGCCAGGTCCTGCACTACCAGGCTTGGCACGAATTGGGGATAACGCTGCAGATCCTCTGCCTTGCTCTCGCCACTGAGGACGAGGACGGAGACAGCCTGAGTTCCTGTGGCGATAGCGATATCCGTGTATAGCCTGTCGCCGACGAAACAGAGCTCACCAGCCGCGTAGCCGGTCTGTCGACAGATGAAATCCAGAGCATGAGGGGAAGGTTTACCGAAGAAGACAGGCTCCACCCCGGTGGAAGAGGCGATGACCCTTGCCAGGCTGCCGCAATCGGGAATCTCGCCGCCTGCGACAGGACAGACCAGGTCCATATTAACGCCGAAAAATTCCGCACCGGATTGTACCGCCCGATGCAGAGTCAATAGTTTGTCATAGGTCAGCTCAGTATCGAAACCGATGATGGCGATCTCGGGAGCAGAACTAAGAGGCTCGATACCAGCTGCGCGAAACTCTGCCAGCAGATCCGCAGTTCCGGCGACCCAGACCCTTTTCCCTGGCCTCTCCCGCTGCAGGAAGGCGATCAGCACCTGCGTCGAGAGCAACATCCTCTCTGCTGTTACCTGGATGCCGAGTCGCTGTAGTTTCTGCAGATAGCTCTGCTGGCTCTTCGAAGAGTTGTTGGTGAAGAAGAGAAAATCTCGGCTCGAGGCCAGGCAACGATCCAGGAAGTCCTTGGTATAGGGGAAGAGTTCATCTTCAAGGTAGATGGTTCCATCCATATCCAGGACGAAGCATTTGACCCCTGACAGGGGATTACCTCCGGGTTTGTGGGTATGGTTCATGACGGATGCTCCTTTGCCTTGGCTGAGATTTGTGAGGGGTTTTCTCGTTATCTCCGCAGCAGCTTTTCAGCTGGATATAATCCTTAGCGAATTTGAAGGGAGATGCCCTGATGGTCTTTCTTCTGCTGGGTGTGAAGAACGCCTGGCGAAACATAGGGCGCAGCAGCATTGCTATTTTATCCATGGCTTTAGCTACGGCATT
>WRDA01000183.1 GCA_009783675.1 Symbiobacteriaceae bacterium
CCCACATTCCAGAAGCATGGCTGCCTCCGCCCTGGTGGCTGGCTGACTTAGTTCAGCCAGAGTATACATTCCTCCGAAGCTCACAGCCATACTGTGGTTGTAGTCCGCTAAGAACCAGGTGCCCGATGGAACAACCCCATCAGAAGATGGGTTATTAGCTCCCGGTGCATTCATTAACCTGAGCCAGTCCTCGTAACCACGGCAACGGTTAAGCATGGCAATCCATTCCGCTCTGGTTAGGTAGTCGTCTCCTGCGAAGATCAATCCTTCCCCATCCGGACCTGGCTTGCCTCCGATTATCCCCATCATCACCGCCAAACCTACCATGCTGGCGTACCATTCATCCCCATTGATATCAGGAAAGGACTCCTGGACTGCTTTAAGCAAGTCTGGTTGCACTTGCGGAGAGTTTAGGATATCCATAATTCTGGCATCGGAACCCAGAGCCTTACCCGAGGCGTCGGTCAGCCCCTTGATACTGTTCATGCTCCCTGTGTGAGCTCTCTCGCTATGCCAGACATCTCCGGCAGAATAACCAAAGATGATATCAAAACTCTTGGTTCTCTGTCCGGCAAGATCCTGTCCTACCCAATAATACCATGGTTGGGAAAGGAAGAAGTCAGCGATTGGCTTCAGCTGAGCCTTGGTTCCTGTGAAGGTATCCTGAACCAGAAAGGTTTCACGAGGAGGTGGCGAGTAATCCGGCATGTTCCGGTTAGCACCATCGAAGATAAATACCTTGTTTGAAAGAAATCCACCACCAGATACAACTGACACTTCCGCCAGTAAGACGCCAGAGAAAGAAGACAGCAGAAAAGACATACTCAGAAACCAGAGCAAACATCTGGAATAGTTCCTCAAACGATACACCTCCTATATATTCTTATTGACCAAACAGGCCGTTAAACATCGGATCAGAGATCCTCTAATCGGGCTTAGAGCTTGGTCGTTTGGAAGAAGGCTAATCTGCCTTTCTTCGTAGGGAATGGAAAAACCTTCGTTCTGATAAAAGGACTCTCCCAGATAATGGTCGAACCATACTTCATCTCCTTATGTTTTTTCACCCAATGCAACACGGCACGATGCTTACGCACTCGTGCCGTGTTGCTTATATCTGTGCTTTCTATTGCTAGATTGTTATACCTCTTCTTCACCTCTACGGCGTATCCTGGGCATACATCTCTTTGAGAACCCGAAAGGACTGCTCTGCCTCTTCGAATCTAAAGTCCTCAATCTGACGGATCAGTTCGTCGCTACCCGGGACGGATCTTAGCCTGTCATTAAGCTTGAGTAAGGCCAGTCATACCTATATGATTTTGCTCCCCCGCCATATGGCGGGGGAGCTCTTTTATCATCTGCTCGCTTCCTGCTGGGCTGAGGATTTCGAGAAGAGAGGCCTCTCGCAAATAAGTGCCTATCAGCTGGTAACGCTGGTAACCTCGTCTTCCTTCTTCTCTTTTATTAACCCGCATAAGTCACAATAAACAATCCATGTCGTCCGGGTAACTGTTGTTGTACCGGCAGCGGCTGCAGGGTCAGGATCATTATAGTAACTAGACTCTTCGGTGTTGATAAACCCCTCGATATAATTATGATCGCATTTTTCGGAGGGTCTCGCATTTATCCCATCCAACCATTTATCTTGTATCTTAAGTAACGATGATACTACTTGGAAACTGATGAAAACCAAGATCACAAATATCATAACCAGACTAGACATAGCCCAATCTCCACCGCTGAGCGAATCTTTAAATAAAAAACCGATGCATACTGTAGCAACAATAGACAGGCACAACGACGTGATGATGGAATAAAGGAAGGTGTTTGCGTCTCTATCGGGTTCCTCCGCAGTGAAATCCGGCTCTTCGCATCTTGGGCATTTCTCATGCTTATATGGATACACAAAGCTGCACTTGATACATTTCTTAAATATATACTCCATACTTACCCGCCCCGAAAATCAAAATACGAATATTAGCTGGCGCCCAAGGCTATCGCTCTCAACGGTACAAAGCGAAAGTCTGATATAAGTCGGCATATACATAATCTAAGCAGCGGTTTGTCTTAGGAGAACCAAGTTTTTAGGCGTTCCCAATGGTGAAGGTAATCTCATCGAGGTCTTTACGACCCTTGTGATCTGATAGGTTCATTTTACCAGATCCATCGCTTTTACGCATTATGTTTTTTATTATGAGTGAGTTAAGCTCCACGATTTGATTCTACTGCTCACCAGCCTCACTCACTCCCAGTGTTCCCGATTTAGCTTGCTCCCCAAGTCATCCAGTTTCTTTCTTCGTATCTTATAGTCAGGAATAACATCTGCAACTATGGACCAGAAGCGATCAGAGTGGTTCATTTCTCTCAAATGAGCCAGTTCATGTACGATAACGTAGTCGATCACACCGTCCGATGCCATGATCAGGCGCCAGGACAAGCAGATGGTTCTTCTGCGGTTACAACTCCCCCATCGCGTTTTTGCCGAGGTTACCTTTACTGTTACTGGCATTAAACCCAGACTCTTAGCTATCTCCATTGTCCTTGCCGGTAGATAGTCCTCTGCTGCGGCTTTGAGTATGTGTATGCAGGCTTCTCTTAGCT
This sequence comes from Symbiobacteriaceae bacterium, assembly GCA_009783675.1. Taxonomy (GTDB): domain Bacteria; phylum Bacillota; class JAAYKD01; order JAAYKD01; family WRDA01; genus WRDA01. The sequence continues at coordinate 2,599 of WRDA01000183.1, forward strand.
GCTCTGAACTCAACCCCGGCGGAATGTGCAGTCGATGGTCATCGGGATCCTCATCCTCAGTTTCTGCGGCGATCTCGATGTTGTAACCATGAAAGCTGATTTCATCACCATAGGCAAGTTTGAAGCTTTCGCGATTTGCAGCAATTTCTTTGGAGGCCTTCAGCTTCTTCTCTATCCAGCCACGTTTAGACGCAATAAACTGTTCTACTTCAGAGAGTGGCATTCGCATAGGAGCTCGCACTACTAGTGTACAGTCTTTGATCTCCAAAGCTAAGGTCTTACGCTTGGATCGAATAAGGGTGAACTTGGTATCCACATCTCTGGCCGCCTGTCAGTTATACTGATCACCGATCGGGTCTCTTCCCTGTCGTGTCAGATTAGTGTTCCTTTATCCCCTGTATAATACCTTCTGTTGTTAAAAGGCTTATTAGTAGACGTTGGGTCCAAACTGGTGTCTGACAGCGGATATAGAGCTGCTGACATCAGGGCATGAATACACTGAAGCTAGTGTAGCAGTTAACTGTCAGGCGCAGGAAGACCTCATAGAACTCCTTGAGAATGAATAACCTTCCCTCTGCGATGCGCACCGGCATTCTCCATTCTATTATATCCATGCTTACCAGTCCGTAGTCACTCCCCTCTTCATACTCTATACATACCTGGTTGCTCAGAGGGCTAGCTTGTTGAAGAATAATCCGGTTCGTTGACTTTCCGGTATCATCGGAAAAAACTGAGGTAAAGCTTACTTCATACCCCACTGCCTCGGCAATCCCTCGCAGGGGATACCACTTCATCCCCTGATCGTTAACAGAAGCCGGGCATAGTAGTTCTCTGGGGTTATCGAGCCCTTCCAGAGTAGAGAGTATCCCTTCCTGACCGAAAGTGAGGATAACCATTCCTGCGTCCAAACTGTACGCCTCTGGTTCATCTCAACCTGCTCTAAGGATAGGAGAAGAAAGGAACAACACTGTTAAGATGAGCACGAGTAAAACGCTTCTTTTCATTTCAAACCTCCCGATTTGTCTTTCTAGTAGCTCCCCCGTCTGACTTCTGGAGAAGCAAAAGCCACCTCCTTTATCGGAGATGGCTCAGTGACCTGGCCGTTCTGGCTAAGCTTATTATGTCTTCCAACTTACAGCGGAGATGCCCCGGAGCATACTGTAGATCCAGGTCTTCAAGATTACACTTAATTAGTGAACAAGGAGGCTCCATTGGTAAGAAAGGCTGCCACAATGCCAAATGAAAGCAGAAAGGTCACGACTGCTACTGCAAGCACTCCTGCTATATATTCTAAGGCCTTACGCACGAACTGGCACCTCTCTCGGCAATATCTTGGATAACTTCTCAAAATACAGGTTACCGGA
>WRDA01000184.1 GCA_009783675.1 Symbiobacteriaceae bacterium
CGGTCTTCCTTACCGAATTGATGATTGTCTCCCCATCCAGTGGCTTGATGAAGGGTACATGGATGACTTCGATCTCGATACCCCTGGCGGAAAGATCGGCGGCGGCCTGCAGAGCGAGAGCCGTCATATGCCCGGTGGCACAGACTGTAGCAGCATTCCCCTCACGCATAACCTGAGCCTTGCCCCACGCCAGTTGGAAGTCATCCTGATGGATCTGAGGGACCACCGGGCGGCCAAGGCGCAGGTAGACAGGACCGTTGTAAGCAGCAGCCAGGTGCACCGCCTGATAGGTTTCCTCGCCATCAGCCGGGACGATGATGGTCATCCCGGGGAGTCCACGCATCAAACCTATATCTTCCAGAGCCTGATGGGAGGCTCCATCCTCTCCCACCGAGAGTCCGGCATGGGTGGCAGCAATCTTGACGTTTAAGCGACCCATGGCGATGGTGTTGCGAATCTGGTCGTAAGCTCTGCCGGTGGCGAAAATCGCAAAGGAAGAGGCGAAAGGGATAAGGCCGGTAGTGGACAGACCAGCAGCAATACCCATCAGGTCGGCTTCGGCGATGCCGATGTTAAAGAAGCGCTGAGGATAGCTCTGGGCGAAGTTAGCGGTCATCGTCGATTTGGTCAGATCGGCGTCCAGAACCACCAGGCGAGGCTCCTTTTCTGCCAATGCCATTAGGGCTTCACCATAAGCTGTACGGGTGGCTACAGGATTACTCATCTTGTGCACCTCCCGGGAGAGATTCCTCTAAGGCGAGTTCGGCTTCGGCTGCCTCCAGTTCGGCCAGGGCCACTTGCAACTGCTCGGCGTTGGGAGCCGCACCATGCCACTGAGGTTGATTCTCCATGAAGGATACTCCCTTACCCTTGATAGTCCTGGCGATAATCGCCGTGGGTCTTAGCGTCTCTGCCTCTGCCAGATCACAAGCCTCGTCCAGGGCGTCCAGGTCGTGACCATCAACCTCCAGGACCTGCCAGCCGAAAGCGGCAAACTTCTCTCCAATGGGCAGAGGGCTCATCACCTCTGTGATGCTGCCATCGATCTGCAAGCCGTTATTGTCGATGAAAGCGGTCAGGTTGTGGACCTTATGATGTGCCGCAGCCATGGCGGCTTCCCAGACCTGACCTTCCTGCAGTTCGCCATCCCCTAAGAGGGCGTAGACCCTGAAGTCACGGTTTTGCAGGCGTCCTCCCAGAGCCATGCCTATCGCTGCCGAGAGGCCCTGGCCCAATGACCCGGTGGAGAGATCCACCCCTGGCACCTTATGCATGTCAGGATGCCCCTGCAGCCTGGAACCCAGCTGTCGCAGGGTCGTCAGTTCGCTGACCGGTAAGAAGCCGCGCTGAGCCAGGACTGCATAGAGGAGAGGAGCAGCATGCCCTTTGCTGAGGACGAAGCGATCGCGATCCTCCCAGCCAGGCTCAGCTGTGCGTATGCGCATGCGCTTGAAGTAGAGGAGAATCATAATTTCCACGGCTGACAGGGAGCCTCCGGGATGACCGGAAGCGGCTGCCGTAACTGCCGTAAGGATACCACGTCTGACAGCGAGAGCATGTCGCCGCAGTTCGAGATTTGCTTGCAGCTTAACCATTCCTTTCTGTTGATCGCTGAAGTTTCCGTCAGACAGCCGAGTAGGAGCTCCTTCCCTGAAGGAGGAGTATTCGGGATAAGAATACCCGATTGTCGACACCGGTGCAGTCATGGGTACTGGGGCAGAGTCACATAGACTTATGATGAATCCTACCAGCAGAGCGACGAAAGCACTTGGCAAAGCCAGCTCGAAGCCAGGCACCAGGTGTTCAAGTAAGCCAGCTATAAGCAGGCCTATACCAAGTAGCAGAGCAATACCTGTGCTGTCCCTGGCGCTTCTCCTAAACAATGTCGTCAGATAACAACTGCTGTAGATCAGCAGCAGATAACTGAAGACACCAAGCAGAGCGTGAAAGGAACCTCGCCGAAGATAGTTCTCCGTAGTAATCGAGAACAGGGATCCGGTGAAGGTGTTAATAACCACGGCGGTTACCGCCAGAGTCAGGACGGTGGAAAGCATCAAGCTTAAGCGACGCAGACTACTGATATCCCTGGCCAGGCCACAATGCAGGAAGACAGCCAAAAAGGAGAAGGTCAGCACCGTGGAAACCGACAGGATACTGTGACAAAACCAGCTGAAGAGATGGAGGGTTACACCTGGTTTGCCTAGGGTAGCATAACTGATAACCTTAAAGCAGATGGTTACTAGCGTGCAGATAGCAGCATTGCTGAAAAGGCGCCGCTGAAGAGGATCCAGCCAGGGCCTTCGCCGCAGATCGACCAGCAACCAGAGGAGTCCCAGCGCCGGAACCAGGAGAATATTCAGTTGATTGATGACATAGCCGCTCATATGCTGAGACTGCCTTTCTGCGTGAGGTAGGTGACGGCAACTACTCCCTGAGGTTCAGTTTGCTCGCACTTTATTATTGAATGCGTCGGAGTATCGTTAACATCCGCGTTAATACTCTGTCTGGTCGTTTTCCTTATAGGTCAGGGCCGTCAGGACAAAGCGGGGAAAGACGGCGATGCGCAGGAGGCGTCGGGGTTCCAGAATCACCCTAAACAACCACTCCAAACCAGCTCGCTGCATCCAGCGCGGTGCTCGCCTGATGCGACCAGCCATGACGTTAAATGAACCACCCACACCCATCGCCAGGCCCACAGGTAGATTTTCCCGGTTTCGGTAGATCCAGGGCTCGGCAGGTCGTGGCGCACCCAGGGCACAAAAGAGCATATCCACATCCAAAGAAGCGATGCGCTCTAATAAATCTGGTTCATCTATTTCCCGGAAATAACCATCGGCAGTTCCAACGATCTGCAGGGAAGGAAGGCGTTGCAAAGCCGCTGTGGCAGCCTCTTCGGCGACACCGGGGCTGGCGCCAAGGAGGAAGACCCGATAACCTTTTATGGCAGCCAGCTCCAGTAGCCTTTGCATCAGGTCGAAGCCGGTGACCCGCTGAGGAATCTGTTCGCCGCGTAATTTAGCCGCCAAATAGACGCCGATGCCATCGGGGATCACCAACTCCGCGCTGCAGACCGCTCGAAAGAGGAGAGGATCGTTATAGGCCGCCCAGGCGATTTCCGGATTGAGGGTGACGATATGGCTGAGTTCGTTTTCTGAAATAGCTCCATCCCCGCTCAACGCGACGGCGCGACGTTTCTGCAGGCTCATGTCCAGAATATCGATTATTTCATGGATGTTCAAGCCATCCAGAGGTAAGCCGAGAATCGAGCCTCGACGCTTAAGCTGGTAGTCATATAATGGAGGAGACATGCCTTTAGCTCCTTTTTGTAATAGGAGTTGTGGCGACAGGATGTCGCCGCTACGACTGGGGGTTATGGCGACAGGATGTCGCCTCTACGACGAGGATTTTGGCGACAGGATGTCGCCGCTACGACTGGGGGGGTTGTGGCGACAGGATATCGCCGCTACGACGAGGGTTGTGGCGGCTGGAAGTCGCCCTTTGCCAAGAGTTCGGCTGCGAGGGTGGCATTATGGAGGGCTTCCAGACGCAGTTTCGTACTGAGGCGACGAGTTCGCTCCCTTATCTTGTCTCCCTCGTCCAGATGATAGCAGGCTTCCTGCCAGATAGCCTCCGCCGACACTGTGGACAGAGGGCCGATATTTACCTGTTCCATGCGTTCGGCAAACTGATCCACCTTGGGGTCGTAGCTGATGGCGATAGCCGGAGTAGTGGCGATGGCGGCAAAAACCAGGGCGTGGAGGCGAACTCCGATGAGTAGGTCCAGTTCTCCGATTGCCGCTATGACCTGTTCTACGCTGCGTCCCTTGGGGAAGATGCTCACGCTGTCGGGAGCGTCCAGGAGCTGATAGAGTTCTGAGGTGATCTGATCATCTCCGGGATAGTGCATGGGGATGAGGAGGATTTTGGCTCCCCGCTC
>WRDA01000185.1 GCA_009783675.1 Symbiobacteriaceae bacterium
CCATAGGCAGTATTGCCGACAGTTATATCCTCTGCAACTGTTATGGGAAGCAATGCAGGGGAGATCGTCGTGATCGACAGCACAAGAGCAAGAAATAGGCTTAGAAACTTCTTCATACACGTTACCTCCATTATCGTCGTATCATCTTAGGTATAATCCCTAAGATCCGCATCGGGTTGGGTCGTGATTCCTGACTTAATGTCTGTTCGGTTGGTGGTGCGTCATTGCTTAACGAGCAATATACACTCCTATGGTCACCTATTCATCGCATCGCCTCGAGCACTAAAAATTTCGTGGTATAACCCTGATGATTTTGTTCGCTGTGCCATGAGGGAATCCTGCTGTACGGAAAATGTTAGATAGACCTTAGAAAACCTGTCTGTATACGGGGCAATGATGTTCATCGACCAAGTTAACCTGAAAGCAACCTCTGGGCATTGGCAGTCGGCATCCCCACTTCGTGGAGGGCAAATATACCAGGCATTTCTGGCTCCAGGATCTCCAGAACGTGAAAGGCGACTGATAGCGCTGCTTTCTGCCCTGCACATAAAAATGCACCAACACGATTATAGTAACCGGTAGCATGAAAGTTAGAACATCCGCACCAATGTACGCAATAGTCGCGAATGCTGCAGTTCACACACTCACTGTTAGTCTCGCCACCGTCCATCATATGGCAGGAAAGTCTGCTTATATCGATACCTGAATCTACATTGCCGATACAAAGGGTACTATCGGAAGCTCCGTCATAGACGATACGCTCACAGGGAAAAATGTTGCCTTCCGGCGTAATTGCCATTTCTTTCATTCCCATATGGCATTTTTCTCCTGGAGAGTACCCACCCCTGAGTATCACCGAGATTTTTTCATCGACAACACTGATAAACACAGGATCATTCTGCCGATAAGATTCTATATAAATTTTAGCAATCTCGTCTAAAACTGATTCCAGTATAACAACTTCCTGCTGGCTCCAGTTAGCGGTGTAGTCAGTGTTAACATACATCAGCTTAAGGCCATGGCCCATCAGATAACGAATAGTTTCAGGGAGATACTGCAGGGTGTCTAAAGATAGCACGGTGTTCACCTGGGGTGCCGGTAACAGTTCCACTGCTTTCCTGATGGTCGCAGATACAGTTTCAGACGAACCTGTCCCGTCTTTGAACCTCCTGAAAGCGTCATGTGTCTGCCTGTCTCCATCACAGCTTATGCAGTAGCTAAAGTTATGTTCCAAAAAAAACTCAACCATTTCGTCAGTAAAAATAGTGCCATTGCTCGTCACCTTAAACCGCACCTTTATTTCCTGGTAACGCGGGTGGTTCTTTATCAGGGCCACTATTTTCTTCATAAGATCGAACTCAAGCAGTGGTTCTCCGCCGAAAAAGCCGATACGGTTCTCCTCTTCCGTTGACGCATTAGCCATAATAAAGCTCACAACTTTTTCAGCAGTGCCAACGGACATTCTTACGGGCCTCTTATTAATATAACAATAAGAACAGGCTAAATTACATTCTTGTGTGACCAGAATTGTAAATTCTATAGCGACACCTCCTTTCACATTACACCACAAAAAGCACCGCTTGCTCTACCGTGTTCACGGTGGAACAAGCGGCGCTTTTCCACATATCTATCAGGATAACAGATCTACTTAAAGACTATGGTGCCTGCTTCTCTAAGAGTTAATGCAAAATCTTTCTTAAACGCAGCATCTATTACTCTTAGCTCGCGTGGGTTCAGTTCATAAACATTTCCGCCCAGGTGGATATGGTCTTTTAACATTCCGCCTCTGGGATTTCCCACTATCCCTGGTCTGAGTGCGTTAACATCAATAAACCTTTTCAGGAGAGGATAGTACCTAATCAATTCAGGCTGCATTCCACCGTTAATTCCGGGTATTCGTGCGGTAAGCTCCTCAAATTCCTCAGCCGTAAGTAAGGATACCTTATCAAGAGCAGCCTGAAGCACAGCTTCTCTCACTTTTGCATCTTTTGATACTTTCAAGCTCGCATCCGTGACTTTTGTCTTAATTAAATCTGACATATGTTGCCCTCCATACTTCAAATTTTGACCTTCCATGAAAATTATAATAGCAAATAGTGGTCAACTTGTCAAGAAAGATGCTTGCGAGATACCATTGTCACACTATTGCTACTGTAGAGGTAACACTTCCATGAAGGAGGTGGTGCAACGACTGATTTCGAGATGCGGTCGATTGTTTTGCAGGTTGTTTTGCTAATGACATCTCTATTTGTATTTAGATATGGGGAGATCTCTCGTTCTCAGGTTCCAAAGAGCCTATGATTTCATCAATTTTACTTAGAGTTATTCCTGCCAATAATTGCTTGCGGTCTTCCGTATAGTTTCCATACCCCGGGCAGTACTGACGCATAAAGTACGCTGCGCCAACAACGCCCAACTCTTTTTTGAGTGCTTCCATTCCCAGTTTTCTTACCACCCCAAGGTTTCTATAGTCATAAGCAGAGCTACTGTTCATCAGAGAGCACCTCCATTAACCAGTTTATTGGGTTTTCTACTCTTACTTGAAGATCGACTCTCTTAGATCTTCTTAAAATTGCATCGTCAACGGTAAGGAAGATATCAGCCTTAACATGCTCAGCCATTGCAATGTGTCTACTATCAAAAGGTTCATAACCTAGAAACACTAACTCCTGCGAGCGAGTAGATACTTCGCCGGACATAGTACAAATCTCTGATGACACAGAGTATAGAGAGCGAACCTGCTGTAGTTTATGCTGGTCAGGTGTTAAAGAGAGCTCTGCATCTATGATACTGCTCTTGAGCAGCGTCCACTCTCCTGCTTCACAGTTAGCAATGATAACGAGAACTGCTTCTGCTTCTAAGTAGACTCTGTTTTGAGACAGATCGTCATAAGGACGGTTTAAACAACATACATCCATGTATATTCTCAGCAGCATCACCCCCCAGACAAGAGACGACTTACTATCTACGATCAGTAGTCCATGTGGATTATAACACAAAAGAAGATGAGGATACAAGATGGGGAAAGAGCTAGAAAGAGGACGAACGTAAAACCCGCAAAAAACCTGTGCTTAGACTTTTTTCTAAACACAGGTTCGCACTTGCACTGTTTTTGATAAAATCCTACGGTATCGTAGCTCCGGTGTAGTCGTCCTCGTACATGGTTCCCTTGATGTTCAGACTGCCGGATATTTCCATCCCCAGGAGACCTTTCCAGCCATTGTAGGTAATCAGGCCATGGCCGACCTCTACGTTGAACCCATGATTTCCATTCCTCAAGGCGGGATTGGTATAAATCCTCTGCAGCCAGGTTGCTGAAACGGGGTTGGGTGCAGCGGTGAAACTGGATACGCCTTCCCAGGTTTGTAAGTGTTGAAGATCCAGTCCGGAGGCAAACTGTCGTAAGCCATTCTCGCTATTGCGTACTTCATAATCTTCGTGACGATGTCCCAAGTGTATGCTGGGGAGCCAGGACCAGGTCGCCTCATCAGGGAAACGCAAGGAAGCCTCGCTATCCCGGGTGGGTGCAGAGATAGGCATTGGGCAATAGGTGTAGCCGCTGGTCAGATCTCCACTCGCCTTGACACCATAACCGGCGACCCATTCTTCTACAAGAGTCGGTCCGGAGCCAACCACTGTCAGTTGCGGGGTGAAGCCATATCCTGACTTTAACTCCAGCAGGTCAGCGAAGCTAGTGATACCGTACAGTTCATCCAGGTATTCCAGCTCCAGGAATGTCTCGATGCTGCATTCGTAAAAATAATCGTGGGTGCAGACGTACTGACGCCAACCCATAACCGGAGCCGAGCCACCAGTGCTGGAAGAAGAGGTCGCAACCACTTCGTTCTTGATAACCATATGCTTGCGCTGTTCCTGCCAACGCACGAAATCAGTGGGTCCAACATCCACATTGTAAGGTAAATCCAG
>WRDA01000186.1 GCA_009783675.1 Symbiobacteriaceae bacterium
CACCACTACGATGGTATCCGGGGTTATTTTGGTCGGGTTACCCTGAGCAGACTCGTCATAGAAAACGAGGAGGGGTTTGTCCGCCAGAGATCCGCCTCGATACATGTTTCCGTACACATCGCGGACCTGGGTGTGCTCGCCTATGCTCAGGATCATACTCCCATCTGAACTAAGCAACGCTTTATACTCTTCACTAACGGTGAACAGATCACCTTTGATCGCCACTGTCCCGGTTGGCTGAGAGCAGATGATCTCCATCCTGTAGCTAGTGGGATACTGTAACGTAACTACATCCCGACTACGGTAGAAACCGATGATCTCCTCTCCCTTGGCAATATTCACCTTGTAGAGAAAGGTCTCGCCGGTGACGATAAAAATATCGTATTCACCCTCACTGCCTCTTACGATAATTTCGACTACACCATCTCTCACTCTTACGTTCTGGATAATCCCGGACTTGAAACCATAATATGGGGACTCTGGCATATCGGGTAATTCAACTACATACTCTGAGATCTCTCCTGGTTCGCTGGCTATACCATCGGGCAGGGACTCCGCTGCGACGATTGGCTGAATCATGGTCATAAGCAGACAAACCGCCAAAATCCAAACCGTACTGACTAAACTTCTCTTAAACATTCTTATCTCTCCTTCTCTTTATGGTCCATCTTCCATAGCCATAGACGCCTGCTACAGCAATCATGTTCCACAATGCAGTATTCTTCACATTTGCATTCGCGGCAACCTATGGTATAATCTGCAAGCAACCAGGAAGATTCCAGATGAAGGTGATAAAGATGCGAAAGCAGTTCTCACACATTGTTTTCTTTGTACAACTGTCACTCTGCTGTCTTATGAGCTTTGGTTGCTCTTATCGTCTTCAACCTCTGCTACCCGTCTCTTCCCTTCAACAACCTACTAAACCCTCTGCCAGTCAGATGGTGCAACCCACTATACTCACACTGCCATCTCAAACCCCGACTGAGCCTAGCCAGGAAATGCAGGAAGATACCGCCAGGGCACCATCATCTCCGGCAGAAATCGCCGATTCTGCAGTGAAGTCAACTCCCGATAGTGAAAATTGGAATATTCATCTGGTTAACCTCCATCATCCTCTGCCGGATGATTACCTGCCTGACTTAGCTCCTGTCCCAGTGGTTTTCGCCATCGATCAGGCGACAACGTATTATCTTGATTTCAGAGTTATCGATGCCTTACAGGAGATGCTGTCCTCCTCTGCTGAAGCTTCACTACCTATATATGTAACCTCTGCCTTTCGTACACGCAGCTACCAGCAAACCCTGTATGAGAATGAAGTTCAGTATTATCGTAACCAGGGCTACTCTGAAGAAGAAGCAATAGTGCTTGGAGGTAGTTATGTTGCTTACCCTGGTACTTCCGAGCATCAACTTGGTCTTGCTGTTGACCTGGTCTCACCGGATCATTACTGGCTTGATGAGAGCTTCGAGCAGACTATGGCTTTTGCCTGGTTAACGGAACATGCCATGGAATACGGCTTCGTCCTGCGCTATCCCAAAGATAAAACAGAGCTCACAGGCATTGCCTATGAGCCCTGGCACTATCGATATGTGGGACCGAATCACGCTTTGAGTATGAAAGAGCTTTCACTCTGCCTGGAGGAGTACCTGGAAACTCTTGATTTGCCATAGACCACTTAAGACAATGCGAAGCCGCACCGGTTGTTTAGACTAAAATCTAAGCTCTGCCAGAAAGCAGGGCTTTTCCTTTACCCTGGCTTCCAGTTGCCAGCGATCAGGATCATCCGCGAAGGGTTTACCAGCAATAACGACGCAGTCACCCTCAAGAGCTTCCTGACGAAAATCGATCTGCAGAGATGTAATACATTTCTCTCTCAGGAGAATGCGGGGTACAGCTTCACAGATCCATTCCGCATAACGTCCGTTATGGGCATGCCCGTTGCTGTCAAGGTCGCGATATGAGACTTTATATTGTGACAAGATGGGCAGTTCTTCTTCCCAGGCGAGCTTGACAGGAACCTTCTCCATAGCATTTCTATTTGTTTCGACAGGGAAATCGCGAGGAAATCTGTCGGGACGTAGTACCAGACGGGAGTTTCTATCCAGAAGAGCCCAGATAGCAATCCCTCTGGCGATAACCTTATTGTCGGTAGTGCTAAGATAATAATCTCTACGCCATACCGCTCCCCTGGCACCTTTGCTCCAGGTCTCTCCCTGACAAAAACCGACCCCATAATATGGACTCAGCTCCAGTTGCATCCTGACCATAACCCAGAAGATGCCTTCAGCTTCCATCCAACTCTCCCCATAGCCCAGGATCTCGCATTGGCCGGTGCCTAACTCCTGCATCTTACTTAAAACCGCAACAGGCCTGAGATGCATTTGCGGATCGTATGCATCTACACCCAGGAACAATCTGCTGTGATGTATCGTTTCCACGCCTGAAACCATCTTACTCCTCCAGAGGTCTCATCAGAGGGAATAGTACCCCTTCGCGGATATTATCAAGATCTAGCAATACCTGGAGCAAACGATCAACGCCTATGCCCCATCCGGATATGGGAGGCAAGCCATACTCCATGGCTTTAAGATAGTCTTCATCCAAGGGCATAGCCTCAGTATCGCCGGCGTTGCGCAGGGTAGCTTGTCTCTCCAGGCGTAAGCGCTGATCCACCGGATCGACCAGTTCGGAGTATGCATTTAGGATCTCCGCTCCATTAACTATGAGCTGAAAACGATCTGCTGTCTGCCCGTTAAGGTCGTTGCATCTAGCCAGAGGGGAGAGATCCAGAGGATGACCTGTAAGATAGGTAGGTTCGATTATTTTGGGGCGGCTTACTCGCTTATATAACAAATCGATCAGATTACCCCGCCCCAGCTGTTTTAGATTATCCTGATCCAGAGCGATTCCTCTGCTTTCGATTGCTTGCAGGAGGCTTCCAGCATCATGGTATTCCTCGATATCGATACCTGCATCCCTTATGATAACCTCTCGAAATGATATCTCCGGCCAGGGAAGACCAAAATCAACTTCCCTGTCTCCCATCTTAACGACGGTTGTGGTGAAGAGCTCCTGCAGTACGGCGAGAATCATCTCCCGCATCAGGATCATGTTATCGCGATAATTATAATAAGCAGAGTAACCTTCGATCATGGTGAAATCCTGAATGTGGACGGGTGAGATTCCTTCATTGCGGAAACAACGTGCTACTTCGAACACATGTTCAAAGCCGGCGGCGATACACCTTTTGAGATAAGTTTCGGGAGCAATGCGCAGGTAAACATCGATATCCAGCGCCTGATGATGTGTCACAAAAGGTTTGGCCAGTGCTCCTGAAGGTTTGTTAGTAAGGATTGGAGTCTCCACCTCGATGAATCCTTTATTCTCCAGGAAACGACGAATCGTCGAGAGCATTTTGGCTCTTGTCAGGGTTATCTGACGCATGCCGGCATTGGCAATAAGATCGAGATAGCGTTGTCTCCAACGCAATTCCTGATCTACGATGCCGTGCCATTTCTCTGGCAACTCTCTTAAGGCCTTGCCAAGGAAAGTAAAACTGTCAACCTGAATCGTCTTCTCACCTGTATTTGTCGTAAAGAGGAACCCCTCTACGCCGATGAAGTCACCTATGTCTATGCCACGACGAAAGAGATCGTAAGTCTGGGCTCCAACAATATCCTGTTTGAGAGCGAACTGTAGCCTGCCCTGCAGATCCTGGAGATGGCAGAAAGTCAGTTTGCCGACTCTACGCAGAGCTGTGATACGGCCTGCGACCCTTACGGGTCCGGCACCATCTTGCAACTGAGCCGCGGCAGCTAATGTATGGCTGATCAGATACCTGTCCGGATATACGGCAATCCCCTCATCCTGCAGATACTGCAGTTTGGCGACACGATACTCCGCAAAGGACCCATATTCC
>WRDA01000187.1 GCA_009783675.1 Symbiobacteriaceae bacterium
AGGATGATAAGTTGGCATGAAGAGGGTAGTGCCCTTTTTATGCCAGCGGCCCCTCTCTTTACCGATTACCAGAGCCGGGTCGAGAATGGCTTGAGATGCTGTCGCACCCAGGAGTATGACGATCTCAGGACGCAGTAGTTTAAACTGTGCTCGTAAAATGGGCAGGCAGGCTGCCCGTTCCTCGGGGGTTGGTACTCTGTTACCGGGTGGACGACATTTGACGATGTTTGCGATGTAGATATTACTCTGCCGGGAGAATCCTCCTGCCTGGAGTATGTTGTCCAACAGCTTTCCTGCTGCTCCGACAAAAGGTTCGCCCAGGCGATCCTCGTCAGCACCGGGACCTTCCCCGATGGCCATGATTCTGGCTTTGGTGCTGCCACAGCCAAAAACTACCTGGGTGCAGCCAGCTCGCAAGGAGCAGCGCGTGCAACCCGAGGCAATGCTTTGCAGCTTCTCCCAATCTGTAACCCAGCGCAGGTCGGCAAGGAAGGGGTCCTGTTCCATCTACCGCTGACTCCAGAGTTCGGCTATCTTGATGATGACCTCGCTACATTGCTGCATCCACTGTACCGAGCACCATTCGGTGCGAGCATGAGCGTGGCCGCCGCCACAGAAAATATTCGGCGTGGGGAGTCCCATGTAAGTCAACTGAGAGCCATCGGTACCACCTCGCACGATGGACATCTCCGGTTCGATGCCAAGGTTGCGCATAGCCATCTGAGCGATCTCAACGATCTCCGGTTTACCATCGAGGATTTCCTTCATATTACGATATCCACTGTTTGACTGTAGGGTTACCTTCGCTCCCGGGTAGGCGGTTTCCAGTTGTTTGGCAAAAGAAGCCAGAAGCTCCTTCTTGGCAGTGAAGAGAGAAGCATCGAAGTCTCGCACCAATATATCCAGCTTAACTTCCTCAAGATTACCTCTAATGTTGTTGGGATGGATATATCCCCAGCGTCCATCGGTGGTTTCCGGTCGCATAGTTGCCGGGATCATGGCACAGAATACTCCTGCCAGATGAATGGCATTGATCATCAGATTACGGGCAGAACCGGTATGAGTGCTGCGACCGGTGATGGTCATGGTAAAGTTCTGCGCGTTGAAGGTCTCATCCTCCATGCTGCCAACGCCACCTCCATCGAAGGTGTAAGCAGCGACGGCACCAAAACGCTGAATATTGAAGTTACCTATGCCCGTGCCAACTTCCTCATCGGGAGTGAAGGCGACTTTGAATGGACCATGGGGCAGAGAAGGATTCTTAATAAAACTGCATAAGGCTTCCATAATGGCTGCCACGCCGGATTTATCATCGGCACCAAGAAGGGTGTTGCCGTCCGAAGAAACCAGATCGTGTCCGATTACTTGTTGCAAAGTGGTGATCTGATTGGGATCGAGCACAGCTCCGGAAGGCAGGGTGATGATCTGCCCCTGATAATCATGATGGATGATGGGTACGACACCCTGAGCAGGCAGACCAGGAACGGTGTCATAGTGCGCAAAGTAGCCAATTGCTGGTGAGTTTTCACAGCCGGGAGTAGCTTTCAGCGTGCCGGTAACAAAACCGAATTCATCCAGGAGAGCATCCTCGACACCCAAAGTTTGTAACTCCTCGAAGAGCAGCCTGGCCATCTCCCATTGCTCCTCGGAACTCGGTGTTTTGCCAGTATTCGGTACGGATTGGCTGTCGACCTTGACATAGCGGATAAACTTTGCTAGCAGTCCTTCATTCAGTAACTCTTCTCTTGACAAAGACATGTGTGGTCCTCCTCAACATAGTTTAATTGTGGAAATCCCGGCCTTTCTGGCCACAGACAGGGCAGTCATCGCTTGGTTGTATGAAAATTGCTTCACAGATCATTTCCTGCATATCGACCCAGAGCATCCGCCCGACGGGGTGTTCTTCTCTCTCCAGAAGGAAATTAATGGCTTCCATGGCCTGCAAACTGCCTATCGCGCCGGCGGCAGCACCCCATACGCCAAGAGAGGCGGGCGACAGGGGCAAATCACTCTCATCTTCTGTGGGTTCATTGTGGAGGCAGGCATAGCATGGGCCACGGTGAGGGAGGAAAGTCATAACAGTGCCGATTGCGCGCACTACGCCGGCATCGATCCAGGGTATGTTCAGGGAGTAACAGACACTGTTCAGCAGCTGTCGGGTAGCTCTGTTATCGACACAGGAAAGCACAAGATCATGGCCGACTATCAGGGAGGAAGCATTGCTTTCGGTCAATCTCTGCGGATAAGAGTCGATCTCGATACAGGGATTGAGGGACTGCAAATGTCTGGCGGCACATTCGGCTTTAAGTTTCCCGATGTCCTCGGTGGTATACAGGATCTGACGCTGCAGGTTACTCTCTTCGATGCAGTCGCCTTCCACCAGTGAGAGATGGCCAACTCCTGCTGCTGCCAAATAGAGGGCGACAGGAGATCCAAGGCCTCCAAGACCCACAATCATAACGCGCGATTTCTTAAGTTTTTGCTGACCCTCATCTCCCATACCAGGGATGACAATCTGTCTGCGGTATCGCTTCTGTTCCTGAGAGGATAGCCCAGGAAAGGCTGCATTATCCACCATGACGCTCACGTGAGAAGCAAACTAGAGGGTCCTGCCGACTACATCAGCGAGGATCTCCACCCCGCGGACCAGTTGCTCATCAGTGGGCGTGGAGTAGTTCATACGAAATGTGCTGACTTGCTGTGCAGGATCGACCATAAAGGCATTTCCCGGTACTACGGCGAGTTTAGATTCCAGCAGAGCCTGAACAAAAGCGAGCATATCCACCCCTGGGGGGAGTTCACACCAGGTGAACAGTCCGCCATTAGGGCGGGTATAGCTGATCTTGTCCCCAACCAGTCGATCGAGATTATCGATCATCAAGCTGCTCTTCTTTCGGTATACACCGCGCAGGAACTCCAAATGCTGTCCAAAGTCGTTTTCGGTCATGAAACGATAACAAAGGATTTGCGACATGATATTGGTGTGGGTGTCGTTACATTGCTTGGCAACCACCATTTTAGCGATTATCTCTTTAGGTCCACAGGCGTAACCAATACGGATACCCGGTGCCAAAACCTTGGAAAAAGTCCCCACATAGATGACCAGACCATCTTCATCGAAGGATTTGATAGGAGGAATATGTTCTCCAGAGAAGCGTAGCTCACCATAGGGGTTGTCTTCCATGATCAGGACATGATAGCGCTTAGCCAGTTCATATACTGCCTTGCGTTTTGCCAGGCTCATGGTGAGTCCGGAAGGGTTCTGAAATGTCGGGATAAGATAAATAAAGCGGACTCTACCTGCATGTTCCTGCAGTGCCTGCTCCATCTTCTCGAGAGAGATACCGTCTTCTTCCAGCTTTACTGGTATCAGGTGGGCTCGATAAGAGCGGAAGGTATTGAGAGCGCCAACGAAGGATGGTTCCTCGACGATGATCACATCTTCTTCGTCACAAAGCACCTTACAGGTGAAATCCATTGCTTGTTGTGCCCCGGAAAGGATGATCAGTTCATCTGTCTCGCGACCGATATTATAGCTATCCATCAGAAAGGACTTTAGGGTCTCCCTTAAGGGGTTATACCCCTCGGTAACCGCATACTGTAAAGCGCCGATCGGATTCTCAGCCAGGATCTCTGCTGTTATTCTGGCGATTTCCTGAGTCGGGAAGGCTTCGGGAGCAGGATTGCCAGCGGCGAAAGGTATAAACGAGGGATCACTGGCAATCTTAAGAATCTCACGAATAGGAGAAGGCTGTAGTTTGCGCATGCGTTCCGATAGAGGGTAAGACAAGACCATCGCATCCTTTCGTTCATTTCGCGTATTCATTCTTCGCTTTGAGGGTTAGATTCTCCTGCGTAGGATTAGTTTAGCATAGGTCGGTACTTGC
>WRDA01000188.1 GCA_009783675.1 Symbiobacteriaceae bacterium
CCGGGGGTGTACATACCTATATAGTTGGTGCCGACATAGGCTCCGATGACATCGGAAACATAGATCTCACCAGGTGCCAGCTTGCGTAGCTCTTCGAAGTACCCCTCTGCTTTGACATAGGTATAGGATTTATCAGACACATTCTGCATCTGCGGATTCAGAGGATAATGGGTCTTAGGCGAATCCGGGTTAACATATTTTATAATTTCCTGACCATTCAGATCGATGAAGGTTACTTCGTCATAAAGAGGCACCAGCCGTCTGAAGTGATCAAAGAGTGAGGATGGTCGCGAGTTGAAACCGCTACCATGAAGGATGTCGTTGTTCTCGGAGTTGGTGGAGATATCCATGGTCTTAAGGGTAATGACTGATTCCACTTCCACCCAGGACATGCCGTCCTCCGCCAGAGTCCATTCACCCTGCATCAGCGCACTGTTGCGATTTTGGGAGAAAGCGCGATAGTTAGCTTCGGAAGGTTCCAGATTAGCCAGGAGTAGTATGTCCTGATCGCGTTGCCGCAGGAAGGAAGCGATGGCTTCGGCAGTATCGGTGGTCATGCGCTCGATGTTCTCTCTGGCACTGTCGTTGAGGGCGTTGGTAGAATCCTCAACAGCAATAGAACGCAAGATATGCCCGAGATTCTGGATCTGATACCATGCAAGGACGGTGAGAAAGATTATCGGAATAACCTTCACGACAAGGAAGATGAGTATCAGCTTGGGCCGCAGCTTAAGGTGCAGGCGATTCAATAATCGCGCAAAGCCCGTAATCTGCTTTCCTTTTGCTTTTGCTTCCATATGCATCCCCCTACAAAATACCTTGTGCCCAGGAAACATTATAGCGTGCCTTGCCGTATGTTGCAAGCGCTAAGGTTACATACTCCTTCCGGGCTCTTGACGGAGATAATCTTTCCCTGTATATTTGGGTATAGAGCATACTATATCAGTGAAAGGCAGGGGTCATAATTTGCGTAAGATGGTTATCGAGGATCTGTTTAACTTCGAATGGTTTGTCGATCCAGTCATCTCTCCCCAGGGTAATCGGATAGCTCTGACGCGGATGGTCATCGACGAGGAGAGCAAGGAGTACAGGTCTCAGCTCTATCTCTCGGCGGTCTCCGAGAACAGTGAACCTCACCGTATCAGCAGCGGGCCAAGGGATTCCACACCCCGCTGGTCCACCTGTGGAACCAAAATCGCCTTTGTATCCAATCGCTCCGGAGAGAGCCAGATCTGGCTGCTGGAATTATCCGGCGGCGAAGCGGTACAACTGACTACTATGCGCCATGGGGCAACCAATCCAACCTGGTCGCCAGACGGAACCAAAATCGCCTTTACGGCTAAGATGCACCCTGCAGACAGCCTGGAGCAGATGTATACTCCCCTCAGTAAAGAGGAGAAAGATGCTCAAGCGAAATATAAGAGGGAGCATGCCGTAATCGTCGATGACATGCAGTACCGCTCGGACGATTTTGGCTTCTTCGATGGCCTCTACGCTCAGATTTGGGTCCTGGAGCTGGCCAGCGGACAGATCACCAAAGTAACCGATGGTTCTTTCCAGCATCAGGGCTTCGCCTGGTCACCCTGCAGCTCTTTCCTCGTTCTGGTGGCTAATCGCGAACTCGACCAGGATGAAAACGTCGGTCTGATCAACCTCTGGATCGCCTCGGCTGAAGGTGGCGAACTACGGCAGCTGACGCACAGTTCCGGTCCCTGTGGTAGTCCGGTTTGGTCACCCGATGGCAAGACCATCGCCTATCTTGGACATCAAAGAGAAGCTTACGGAGCAACGATAAGCCGCATTTGGCTGATCCCTGCTGCCGGAGGGGAAGCGAAGTGCTTAACCGAAGAGTTCGACCAGGGTTTCGGAGAGCGGATGTATACCGATATGACACGCACTGCCGGCGCAAGTAACCCTCTGTCCTGGTTCCCCTGTGGTGACAAGCTCCTGGCGACTTCCAATCATCACGGTGGTATCTATCTCTACAGCGTCTCTCTGACCGGCGAGGTTCTGCGACTCACCCCTGGTGAACGCCACATCTTCGGCTGGACCATGGACAGCGAGGGCGCTGAGCTCATCCTGGGCTGGAGTGATCCCCTTACGCCCGGTGTATTCTCTCAGCTATGCCTGAAGAGTGGGACAGAAAAGACCCTCTTCTCCACCAATGCCTGGTTGGCTGAGGTGTCTCTCAGCCCTTGTGAGTCCTTCTGGTGCAAGGGTGATGACGACTGGGATTTGCAGTGCTGGCTGATGAAACCGGTGGACTGGGAAGAAGGTAAGAAGTATCCCCTGCTGCATATCATCCACGGTGGTCCGGCTAATATGTATGGCTTTACCTTTAACCACACCTTCCAGGTGATGGCCTCGGCAGGTTTTTACGTCTTCTTCCTCAATCCCAGGGGAGGTCTTGGCTACGGGCAGGAGTTCCAGAGCGGCGTCAATCGACACTATGGCGAAGGAGATTATCGCGACCTGATGCTGGCCTTAGATTACGCTATCGAGCAGCATCCGCAAATCGATTCCTCGCGCCTTGGCGTGACCGGAATCTCCTACGGAGGCTTTATGACCAACTGGATCGTTGGCCATACCGATCGCTATCAGGCAGCGATTACCGAGGCATCTATCTCCAACTGGGTTTCTTTCTTTGGTACCTCCGATATCGGCTTCTCTTTCTGCGAAGGGCAGCATGGAGCCGATCCTCTCAGCGACTTGGAGGAGATGATTCGGCGCAGCCCGCTGACCTATGTGCAAAATGTGGTAACTCCACTTTTGATCAGCCACAACGAAACCGATTACCGCTGCCCTATCGAACAGGGTGAGCAACTCTTTGTCGCATTGAAGAAACTTGGTCGCGAAGTTCGCATGATCCGTTTCCCCAGCTCCAACCATGGGCTACCGGGCAGCGGTCATCCTGCCCTGCGTCTGGACCGTCTGCGTCACTTCATGAAATGGTTTACCGATCATATCGAAGTTAGCGGGAAGTAAAAAATCCTCTCTCAAATAGAGAGAGGATTGTTAGCAGCTGCGGGGAAGCAATCCTGGGGGAAGCCAGGGTCGAGACTTCCAACGCATCCTGGCTGAACTGGAGTGGATGGCGACCGTTTGTCGCCGAGTTCGTCAAGATTTCGGAGTAATTCTATGTCCATCGAAGACGGGCAGGGTGTCGCTGACGTTAAGCTGACAGCAGTAATCCAGGTCATCCCCCAAGCCTAATCCCAGCAGGCGTTGCCCATGGAACGAGGCCCGGATGCGCTGGTTTAAGGTCAAAGGATCGTAATAGGCATAGCAAATCGCCGCCAGATCGCTGAGCTCCAGAGAGACCCCGGCAGTTGCCAGCTCTGTGATGATCGCTCCTGCTGCCAGGAAATCGGAGATGTCAGCCCGATCGGCTGTGCCGGAACAGATCAGGATCACCTGCGGATAATCTCCCAGAGCCCTGGCTACAGTTGCCGCATTACGCAGACAAGCGATATAAGCAAACTCGGCTCCCCTGGCAGCCACCAGTGCACGAGTGCCATTGCTGGTGGTCATCACGATATGGGCCGAGGAGACGGCGGCGGTGGTAAACTCCAGGGGCGAGTTAGCCAGGTCGAAACCGGGAATCAGGACAGCGCCTCGTTCGCCAGAGAGCAAGACGCGCAGATCCGAATTGTTTTTCCTTATTTCATTGGCAAGAGCGAATGCTTCCTCAACCTCCACCACCGGATAGCAGGCAACAGCTCCGTTGGCGATAGCCGTGGTGATCACCGTCGTAGCTCGCAGGACATCGATGACTACGGCTACGCTGCCCTGCATGGTGAAAGATGCTGCCTCGGCAGCGCTGACTGCGACCTCGACCCGCATAGTAAACCAGCTCCTCTGTCCTAATGCTCAATCC
>WRDA01000189.1 GCA_009783675.1 Symbiobacteriaceae bacterium
AAGAGGATTAGGAAGCGATGAGCTTATGTTAAACCTGCAAGTATGCTACAATATACAGAGTAACAGTATAACAGTTCTGAAGCCAGAGGAGATGGCGGATGCAGAGCTGGTCTATGCCACGATGCACGCTATGTATCGAGTGTACCACGCCTATCGGGTGCATCACCCGGAAGGTGATGAGTATCAAGCCTACTTCTACAATCATGATAATCTTGCCTGGCAGCTGTTATGCTCCATCCCGGGAAACCTGGCCCTGGGCAGTCTGAATGTTGGTATTTTAGATGGTTCCTTCGGTGGCATCACGATAACAGCGATTACCTGGCAGCTAAACGAAGACCCTGTCGGAGTCCCAGCCCTACGATTGGTTGAAGATCGCTATGACTTTGATTTTCAATATCCACCGATCTCATATGTACTGAGACCACATTAGAGTTATGCGAAAGGCGAGGAGAAAATGGAAGAACATAAACTGGCAGCTTGCGGAATCGACTGCAATATCTGCGGGCAGTACAGGGTTACAGTCTATCAGGATATCGAAGGCGCGAAACAGCTCGTCCCCTGGTTTCGCAGTAGAGGATGGATCGGCGAAAACGAAGACGCCGAAGCCGTAATGAAAAGAGCCCCTCTATGTGGGGGCTGTTGGTCGGGTGTCGGCTTTTGCTCTCAGAACTGCATGCGTCCCTGTTGTGAAGAAAAAGGTATTAACAACTGCGGCGAATGCTCCGAATTTCCCTGCCCCAAATACATCATCTGGCTAGATGGCTTAGAGCATCATCAGCAAGCCCTGGAGCATTTACAGACGATACATGCGGCATTGTTTCCGCAGGGATCTTAGATGTAATCCTCATCTAACAAGTTAGCTAGTAAGTACTCCTTTACCCAATGCGACGTAAAACCGTTGGCTTCAGCTATGAGTAGAGGTCATCCATTGTAGCGATACTTTGGGATCTCCTGTTCCATCAGCACCGTGCCAAGGCTGTCGATACCCACGATCACCTTCATCTTTTCTACGGTCAGGCGGCGGATAGCTTCGGTACCCAGGTCTTCGTAGGCGACCAGCTCGCTGGCGATTACCCAGGAAGCCGTCAGGGCAGCAGCACCGCCGAAGCCCAGGAGGTAGACACCTCCATAGTGGCGACAAAGATCTGTCACATAGGGCGCGCGGTCTCCTTTGCCGATCATCGAGGACATGCCAAGTTTAAACATCAGTTCGACGAAGGAGTCCATGCGTGCGCTGGTGGTGGGACTGAGAGGTCCGCTGGGGGCACCGGGTTTGGCTGGGCAGGGTCCGGTGTAGAAGATGGCTGCATCAGTCAGGTCTATGGGAGGCTTCTGGCCAGAACTGACGGCGACGGCTATCCGCTTATGGGCTGCATCCCGCGCCGTATACAGTGGTCCGCTCAGATAGAGGATATCTCCGGTCCGCAGAGGTTTCAACGCTTCTTTACTCAGGGGTAGATCCATATAGAGAGGCACCCTGCCCTCACCTGCCTTTCTACAGCACCGCAATGCCATGCCGATGAGCATGGCATTGCAGATTCACGGCGACTGGCATACCGGTGATGTGACAGCCTTGGGTCTCGATGTGCAGCGCCAGAGCGGTGGTTCGTCCACCCATACCCAAAGGACCGATACCGGTTTCGTTGACAGACTGCAGCCAGGATTTTTCCAGGGCAGCGATAGTTGCATCGGGATGGTGCTCTCCCAGAGGACGCAGCAAAGCTCTCTTGGCCAGCCAGCTTACGGAATCGGCAGTAGCGCCGATGCCGACCCCCACGATCAGAGGGGGACAGGCCTTACCCCCAGCCAGGATAACGGATTCTACGACGAAATCCCTGATCCCAGCCACGCCAACTGCAGGGACCAGCATGCCAAGGCGACTCATATTCTCGGATCCGCCACCCTTAGGCAGAACATGTACGGTGACCTTGTCACCTTCGACGATATCATAATGCACCACCGCCGGGGTATTATCACCCGTATTTTCGCCGGTCAAAGGGTTGTGGATGGACATGCGCAGATAGCCGTCCCGATACCCCTGACGTACCCCTTCGTTGATGCTATGGACCAGTGGCGGACCAAGCCAGGAGATCTCCTGGCCGATCTGCAGATAGACGATGGCCGTTCCCGTATCCTGGCAGCAAGCGATCTGCTGCTCTTTGGCGATTGCAGCATTATCCAGAAGGGTCTGCAGGACCTCGCGTCCGATAGGGGACTCTTCGCGCTCCAGAGCGCTGCGATAAGCCTGCAGAACCTCTGCCCCAAGCTCTACGCAGGAATGCATGAAAAGCTGCCTGATAACGGGTATCAGTTCGGTGGTGTCGATTGTTCTGTGCGTAACTGATCACCTGCCTATTGTAAGCATATTTGTGATTTGTGCCTTCTATCCGTATGAGGCGGTTACAGGATTACCCGACACATCGAGTAAGGGAGTAAGACCACCTGCGTAACCACTATGGTAGCACATTTTATAGCAAGTCCACCGCCGCCTGAGCCATGACCATCGCTCCGGTGACTAAAGCTTCCTCGGCAATATCGAAACGGTTATGATGCAGAGGATAGATACCCCGTATCCCGTCGTTGACGCCCAGACGCAAATAACAGCTGGGGACCTGTTGGGCAAAGCAGGCAAAATCCTCAGCAGCCATGGAAGGCTTCATCCTGGTGCTGACCATAGCTTCACCCAGGATCTTCTGTGCGGACTTTACTACCCTGGCAGCCAGGTCATCATCATTGATAGTGGCGCCAAAGCCGTCGGCAAATTCCAGCTCGAAGGTTGCGCCGAAAGGTTTACAGATACCTTCAGCGATTTCGGCGATCAGACGCTGGATGCGCGAACGGTTTGCGTCGTTGAAGGTGCGCATAGTGCCGGAAAGCTCTGCAGTCTCGGCGATGATGTTAGCTCGGGTGCCAGCCTGGAACATGCCGACGGTAAAGACTGCCGGATCCTGTGGGTCGTTGGTGCGGGAGACGATCTGTTGCAGAGTGACTATTATCTGAGCGGCGATGGCGATGGCATCGCTGCAGCGGTGGGGCTCGGCACCGTGACCGCCACGACCGGTAATTTTCATCTTCCAGGAGTTAGAGGCTGCCATCATCGGACCACCCTGCAACTCGACCTTACCCACCGCCAAATCAGGCCAGGCGTGACCACCCAGGACATAGTCGACGATGGGGTGTTGCAAGACTCCTTCTTCAATCATCGGCTGGGCGCCTCCGGGACCTTCTTCTGCCGGCTGCAAGATAATCTTTATCGAGCCATGGAGTTTGTCTTTCAGGTTAGCCAGGATGGCTGCGGCTCCCAGGGTAAAAGCCATATGGGAATCATGTCCACAGGCATGCATGACGCCGGGGTTGCGGGAGCGATACTCTGCTTCAGCCAGCTCCTGCACTGGTAAGGCATCCATGTCTGCTCGCAGGGCGACTACTTTACCGTTGCCGAGAGCGCCATGGAGCAGACCAACTACACCGGTGCCGGCCACCCCTGTCTGCACCTGATAACCGAGTTCACCCAGGAGATCGCTGAGGTATGCTGCCGTATTGGTTTCCTGAAAGCCTAGTTCAGGGTGCTGGTGCAGATGCCTGCGCCAGGAGATCATTTGGTCCTGGTATTCCAGTGCCAGGCGGGTAATTTCCGGAGATAAATTTTCGGACATCACCAGGGCTCCTTTCTTTCGCGACTAGCTGATAGACGCATGAGTATCCGAGGTAGCGGCGACATCCAGTCACCAAACCAGAATGCAGTCAAGGCATTGCGATGTGCATCAAGTCGTGACACTCATCGATTTGCCAGCAGGCTCCTGACATGGGTAGTCAGATCGGCCTGCATAATACGGGAAGCCAAACGTCTGGATTCCCCTTCACCTAGCG
>WRDA01000190.1 GCA_009783675.1 Symbiobacteriaceae bacterium
GCTCACAAGATCCGGGCGGATAACGAGCATATCCCCATAATCTTTATCACCCGCCACGATGAACTGGCCCTGGACAGCTATGGAGTCCATGCCCTCAACTTCATCGTCAAACCTATCGACGAAGCTCGGATGTTTACTACCCTCGACCGACTGGCGAGCATTCTGGAACGCAGAGTAAAAGGGTTCTTCTCCTGCAATATCGAGGGAACCCTGCGTCGCTTTCCCTATTACGAGATCCTTTACTTCGTTACCGATGCCGCCGACGGCCATTATATTCTGATCAACGGCGACGCTTCCCTACGCTTCCGCAACAAGATCAGCGATCTGGTTAACAGCAACCCCGAAATATTCATCCTCTGTCACCAAAGCTATATAGTAAACCTTGACCATCTACGCACGATCCAGGGTAACACGGCGACGCTCAGCGATGGCAGCGTTGTAGCCATCAGTAAGGGCAACCTCAGTAGAGTACGCCAGCGCTTCCTGAATCAGTACCGCGTGTTTGCCTGATGGGCATAATCTCCTGAAACCTACTGCGGGGTGAGCAATGCTGATCTGCGTCTGCCCCCTATGGTCGATAAAGCACGGGTTCTCCCGTGCTTATTTCATATTACCTATACCTTAATAGCCTTCCATTTACCGCTGCGATAGCGCATCATGATCAGCGCAGAACGCGCCAGTTGATCCGCTGCCAGCGCCAACCAAGCCCCGCTGAGACCCCAGCCAAGGTTGCCAACCAGAATTCTAGCCAGGACCAGGCGTACGATCCACATGCCGACGAAGGTGGAGATCAGAGTCCATTTAGTATCGCCAGCTCCCCTGAGAGAACCAGCCAGGACCACCTGGGACATACGGGGCACCTGAGTGAAGGCCACATATTTCAGGGCAGTACTGGCTTGCAGGTAAACGGCAGGATCGGGATTGTACAGCCTGGCAACATAGACTCCCCCGAAGAAGAGAAAGAGGGACATTGGTACAGCCATGGACATGCTGATCTTCTGAGTCTCCCAGCCACACATCTCCGCCCAGTCGGGACGCTTCGCACCAAGACTCTGCCCGGTAAGAGTCGTGGCCGCCATGCTAAAACCCTGACCAGGCGTCATCGAGAGGGAGTTGATATTATTAGCGATGACATGTGCGGCATATGTGGTGGTACCGAGGCCGGTGACGGTGGTCACGAAGAGCAGGTTGCCTCCCCGCATGACGAACTGTTCGATAGCCGACGGAAAGCCGACTCTGGATACTCTGGCGGCGATATCCCAGTTAAAACGAAACTTCGACTTTAAGTCTATATGTATATTATTATCGCCTCTGAGCACTACGGACAGAGCCATACACATGCCACAGAAACGAGCGATAATCGAAGCCAACCCGGCACCATAAACCTCCAGACGTGGGAAGCCCAGATAGCCGTTGATGAGGACTATGTTAGCGAAAAGATTGATCATGTTGGTGACGATATTGTTCTTCATGGGAGTGCGGGTATCACCGGCTCCCCGGACCTGTGAGTTAATGGTCATAGTAATCTGATTAAAGATCAGGCTGATAGCCGACAGTTTGAAGTAATCCACCGCATAGAACATCGTGTCCTCTTCGGCGCCCATTCCGGTCAGGATAGGTATGGTCAGAGCATAGAGGAAGGCTGCCATAGTGAAACTCATACAGATGATCAGGACCAAAGTCTGACGTGCCGCTTCGTTAGCCAGTTTACGATCACCGGAACCTATCAGCCTGGCGATTAAGGAGGTCGTGCCAACGTTGAGTGCCTGAAAGACCGCCGTAGCCAGCTGCACCGGATTATTGGTGATGCCGACCGCTGCTGTAGCCGCGGCTCCCAGCTGCCCCACCATGATCTGATCCACCATACCCACCAGACTCATGAGGAAGTTCTCGATGACTGCCGGCACGGCCAGATTTACCGCTTTCTGCCTGGCGGCGGCTGGGGTCAGCTCCTCGTTGGGGTTGATGAGCATTGGCCTGCGTGAACGCCTCTCGGTACCTGCTGCCTCTACAGGTACAGTCACAGCCTCATCTTCGGTTTCGCGTTCGCGATCCAGAGGGACTGCCTCAAAGACAGCGGGATCCTTACCCTGTTGTGGTTCTGTCACTTCTCAGACCTGCTTCCACATTCATGAAATCTCTCGCTGAGGTTATTACTTTTCAGCCCAGGTATCGACAATTTTGGCTTCGGCTACACAGGGAACCACCTTGAGGATGGTATTGCCTGCTTCCTCCATCGTACTTCGTAGCAAATCTGCCACTGCTGTCGCCTCGCCAGCAGCGGTCTCCAGTAAAATCTCGTCATGGACGGCAGCGATAATATGAGTCTGAGTACCCCTCAGACGCTGGGCCAGCATCCCTAAAGCCAGCTTAAGAATGTCTGCTGCCGTCCCCTGCACCGGTGAGTTAGCCAGAGTCGAGAGACTCGTCTCGGCGTCGAAAGCGAACTTACGACCCGTCATGGTCTTGCCCGTGGTGGGACGCAGAGCCTGCAGGCGCTGATGCCAGGCTGCAATGCCAGGATAAGCCTGAAAAAAACGCTCTCGGAAAGCCCGGGCCTGGTCCAGGGTCATCTCGGCGCCATAGGAGGCATGGGCATATATCTGCAAGCCGGCTGCTCCCATGCCGTAGATCAGGCCGAAGTTGACTGCCTTGGCCGCCTGCCTCTGGGCAGTAGTAACCTCTCCTGTGGGGATGCCAAGGATCAGGGAAGCGGTTAGACGATGGAGATCCGCACCTTCGCCATAGGCCTCGATCATCCGCTTGTCGCCGGAGATTTCCGTGGCGACTCGCAGCTCGATCTGGGAGTAATCGGCGATGACCAGCTTCCTGTCTGTAGGCGCGACGAAGCAGGCCCGAAAGGAAGCTTCCCTGGGTATCTGCTGGATATTGGGATCGCTGCAGCTCATGCGACCGCTGGCGGCTCCGATCTGCCAATAGCGAGGATACAGTCTGCCAGTTCGCGGATCGATCATCTCCCGGAAAGGATGTAAAAAAGAGGAGAGAGCTTTGGAAGCCCTGCGGTAAGCCAGGACGGCTTTGACCAGAGGGTGATCAAGATAGGGCGCCAGATCCCTGCGAGAAGTAGCCTCCACGCTGATACCCTGAGAGCGCAGGAGTTGCAGAATATAAGGGTTGGAATCGTAATTTTGCTCTAAGACGACCTCGTTACCGAGAAGACTCGTCTGAGCATCAGGTTCACCAGTAAAGCCATGGAGGATGCGGAGTGCATCGTTTAGCTCCTTCTCTGTCTGCAAGGTCAGCGCCTGCCAGGCGGCGAGGTCCAGTCTGATGCCAGTGAGTTCCATGTCGGTAACAGCCGCAACACAAGCAAACTCGATCCTGGCGATTTCCTGCAGATCATGTTTATTCAACTCATCGGAGAGCTTTTGATGAAGTCTGAGTAAGATATCGGCATCGAGAGCAGCATACTGCAACTGCTCACTACGCAGATCTCCCTGCCAGTCACTGACCTGTTCACTCTTGTCTACCTCTTCACCCAGATAGTGCAGGGCGATGGCTGCCAGACTCGCCTTCGAAGGACCACCAGAGCTGCGTAAGAGCTGGGCGGCCAGCATGGTGTCGAAGACCGGCGCAGCGGTAAGGCCCTGCTGCTGGAGAAAGGAGAGGTCGAACCTGGCATTCTGCATTACTTTGGTCGCTGTCCCCCCCAGGAGTTCTCTAAGCATTTCCTGTCCCGCCGGCAAAAACGAGAAGCAATCGATTATCAGCACTGGTTGTCCGCTGATGGCGAGCTGCAACAACCTCAGACGGTGATTTTTAGCATCCAGTCCTGTAGTCTCGCTGTCGATGGCGATAAC